>CAVTJV010000006.1:0-10209 GCA_963735185.1 uncultured Thermoplasmata archaeon | reverse complement strand
GAGCACCACCTACTCGGGGAAATACCTGTGGTCGTCAGCAACCTTCTTGACCGTCACGGTCACTCGCCTTTAGCACGGGCTTGACTTCACCGCGGACGCATGGTCCCCGATTGGGTCGCGTGGTGGGCCCTTGGTCTTGCGGCGTTCGCGGCGATCGGAGTCGCATACTTGATTTTTCAATCGCTCTACGACGCCGTCCCCTGGCTCTCGTTCAAACTCCGAGTGGAAGGGGTGACACCACCCCTGAAGGGGAATTTTGGCGGCGAGCCAAAACGCACCGTTGGCTTCCTCTTCACAATCTGGAATCGAACGTCGCGCCCACAGCATCTCCTTTGCAACCTTTCGGTTCTCGGTGAGAGGCAGCCGCAACTCGAGCAGGTTGGAGGGAAGAGCTTCTGGATGTGGGCTCGAGTCGAGTACCGGGACATTCGAACTCAGCAGCCAATCGATCCGCGGGACTTCGAGGTCCCGGCCAGCGACGGCAGACACATCGCAATGCAGGGGGACCTCCGACCTGAGACGAAGACGCCTGGAACTCTCCAGTTCTACATCTCCGATAGCCGGATGGGTTGGCGGCATTGGGAGAAAGTCGGAGAGTACGACCTCCCGAGCCTCGACGCGCCTCCCCACGGGAAGTAGCGGCGCCCACCAGACGGGGACCCGTCGCGTAGCGGGTGCAGTCAAGCCTCGGCGGCGTGCGCTCGCCCAAGTCACCGAGAGGGCGGGAGACCCAACGCAGCCGCAGCCTCGTCGGCGATCTTCTCCTTCGACTTCCCGTCGGTGTTGACGTGGGCTCCAACGATTTCGGGGTCGATGGCCCACCCTGTAATCCAAGAGCGAAAGGCGTCGGCTCGCTTGGCGCCGGGGTATTCAAGCTCGGGAAACTGGTGCTTTCGGTGGGGCGACGCGAGGAGATTCCTGACGATTGACTCTATGTCCCCGTCGAGACACACGACCCGCGTGGTGAGGGACTCCCCGAAAACTCGGCGAACTCCACCGATCATTAGGTCTAACTCTCGACGGTCTTTGATGTGACCTTCCGCGAGGACGCTCCTCGAACCCCCTCCTTCCGACATGTACCACCCAGCTGACTCGCCGAGAGGTTCTCCGTGAAGGTGACGGATGTCCGCCCAGAAATGGCCTGGGAAACGGGCAAAGGTCGGGCCGATGAAGTCGTCCGCGTGCAGAGTGACCCATGACCCGTCGAGCCGCTGGGCGAGTTGGTTGCAGATCGTGGTCTTTCCGGTTCCAGGAATCCCGATTAGTAGGCAGAGCTTGGGCCCCATGCGCTCGCTCGAGCGAAAAGGGCGAGGAACTTAACGACTCTCCGCTCGGAGCCGACGAAGTGGTTCTCCGGGCCCCTGCCAACGGCTCGAGGTTCATCGCCGACGAAGACAGTCAAGTGCTCCAAGTGGGGCGGGAAGTGTCGGATCCGACGGGTGGACTGACCCGAGAGGCTGCCCCCTAAGATCGTCCCTGTTTGCCCAACTGGACGATTCTGTCGAGAAGGAGCCTGTACAGCCCCGGGAGTCCGACTTCGGAAGGCTCGATTCCCATCGCATGGCAGAGAGCGAGGTCAATCTCAGCTCGGCCCTCGAACGGGCCCTCGAGTTGCCTTCGGAGCGAGGGGGACGGAGTTCTGGCCCACCGATCATACACTTCGAGCAGGCGGGCGATCTCTGCTGGCCCCAGGCGCTTGGGATCCAGAACGAGGAGGGGTTCGAGGTCTCCCTTCTCCCAGCCCCCATACGTCCCCATGCCCCGTCCCCTGGAGAGGAAAAGCTGGGCGAGATGAGGCGTTGAGTTCCACCAAAGACCGAGGATCTTCGCGTCCTCGAGCGACCGTGTCATTAGGCACCAAAACTGCCACGGGGGCGCGATCTTCTCTGGCGAGACAAAGGCGAGGAAGTGGGTAGTATCGGACAGAAGGTCGACATTGTTTCGTCCCGCGGCGATAAGGTAGGTTTCCTTCTGAGCGTACTTAATCAGTCTTTGAGCCACAATCCTGTCGGGCGACGGGTCGTCCCAAAATGACTCATCCCCTGGGAATCTGCCCACGACGGTGTAGTCCCACGGCCGAGTAATCTCGATAGACGGCATCCCAGAAGCTGACCGAGTTGACGCGCGGAGGACGCCGCGTGGAACTCGAACCTTGACGCCCAGCCTCTTGTTGAATGCCTCGATTTCCCCAGGAGACTCCGAAACTACCTCCCAGCGCGACCTTACCTTGGCTGCGCGCGGGACAGACAGATAGGTGCTCTTGGGGTCCCAAACCCCCTCCATCTTGTTGAATCGAAGGCCCTGGGTCGTCTTTGTCACGACGCTTCGCAACGGGGCCATCTTCGGAGATTGAGCCAAGTTGAACCCTGCGATTCCAGCATGTGGGAGGAGCTCAACCCAACTCTTGGTACTTGCGAACTTTTCCTGCGGAATCAAGGCGACCTTACTCCCGGTCGTCTCTTCGAACTGTCGAACAGCCGCGGCGTCTACCATGCTTGACTGGAACCCTTTCAACGAGTCGGCCAGCTCACTCGAGTTTGTGTCGGTCGGCTTGATTCCGAGGAAGGTCGCGACGCACGGTTGGTCTCGCGTGCCGCGTCCCTTCTTTCGAGCGACGAGCAGTATTTCGAGGAAGTCCGCGTCCTCGCTGAAGGCGAGCCGGTGGCCTGCCTGGATGATGAATTCAATCCGATACTTTTGTGCCAAGAAGCTTCGGACACCAGCAGCACTTCCCTGGTCAAGAATTGAGTCCGGAAGGACCATCGCGATCCTTCCCCCAGGTCTCAGAAACCTGTCCGCGAGTAGAACGAAGTACGGACTTAGGTTCATGCCGTTATCGATGAACTTCCCGTACTCCTTCAGATTTCGATTCATCCGCTCCCGACTTTCCCTCGGGATACTCTGCTTTCTGGTGAAAGGGGGATTCATGAGGACGACGTCGACTGCCTCCATGCTGAAACCCTTCCCTGGACCCTCGCTGGATATCGCGCCGCGCCGAACCTTTCGATGCGCGTACCCCTGCTGCGACCACGCCTCGAGCGGCTTGGAACCGACGACAGCCTCCTCAATCGGACGAATCGGACTGCCGGGGCCGAGCGCAATAGAATTGTAGACGGCGACGCGAGCCCTGTCCGTAAACTGGGTAGGGTTCCGCAAGGCGAGCTGTACAACGGCCAGGTGAGCGGCGAACGACATGATATCCACCCCGGTTAGGTCCTCCTCCACGAACTGCTTGTGGGTCTCTGCACCGACCGCTCTCCCGGAGAGGTCCGCCTTTCGGTCGTATGCGGCGCCCAAGAGCGTACCTGACCCGCAAGCCAGGTCTGCGACCTTGTCGGTGCTCTTTTCGATAGAGAGTTTTGCCAAGAGCCGCGCCGCCGAAACGTTGGTATAGAATGCGGCGACGGGATGCCTGACTCCTTCAGGTATCAACTTGTGGAAGATGTTGCCGAGCAGGTCTCGAGTGAACTGTTCGGGTTGCAAGACGTTGATCACTCGAATGAGCTTTCGGATCTCGCCCGTTGCCTCAATTGGGATTTTCGAAAGAATGTCAAGGTCGTAAATCGCGTGGTAGTTTTCTTTCGTGACCTGATCAAAGTAGTTTCGTTTCAGGTCGAGCGGGACGTCGATTCCCGCTGGCTTGAGTTCGGGAAAACCACGCTCTTGGAGGATCCTGTAGAACACGATCTGGTCCAGAAGTAGATAGGCCGCAGCCCTTCTGCTATGCTCGGGCTTGCCCGCATCGAGGTCGAGAACAGTGTCCGCGTGCTCGAATAGCCTCGGCCATTCGACCGCGAGCGGAAGCTCAACCGCGAGGTCCTCAACCATGTCCTGAACGGCGTTAAGGAACTCGTCGGGGTCCGGGGGCTGGGGACGCCTCTCGATACCGTCCTTAAGCCAGCCTGGAATGCCCTCAAGAGTGCCTCGCCAAGTCCTGGCGGGTTCCTTGCCGACCTTGAGAACGCCTCGGTAGGTCACACCTCCTAAGATCGCCTCGAGGTCTGTGGGGTCCCGCCGCCATTCACGGTTAACCTGCTTCCTCAGGGATTCCGGGTACGCAAGGAGAAAGTATCCATCCGCCCCGGGAGAGTCGCCATAATTGGACGCTTGAATCAAACCGTCAGCATACTTGCCGCTCCACTCCCCTTCCCCCAAGAGAGTCGATGTGCCCTTGATGATGAAGTCCGGGATGCCGTGCCCCGTCCGAAGCTCAGAGGTCTGAGTCAGGACCGGAACTTGCTCGCGTGCGAGATACTGCGCAACGAGGGTGTTGACAGTGTTCTCGGTTACCTCAGTCAAGGGGCTCGCCGAGTCAGGTTAGGGAGTCCGGCTGATAATCTTCGCGGCGAATCAATGCGCTAACACAACCGGGACTACGGAGTTCGTATCCTCTCAAGCCGAGAGTTCCCCAAGTCCCGAATCGGAACCCTCCGGAATCGAGCCTTTTGCAGAGATCCGGCGGGAGAGTGGTTAGCTGATGGGACCCCTCCTTACATCTCGCAAACGAATTTACCTGTCAAGAGCACTATACGGAGGGAGCTCATCCTGAGCGATGAAACCGAACCCATTCGCCTCTATCACCGCCGACCGGATTCAGGTGCTCGTGAACGACTCCGCAGAGATCGAGCTTCTCTACAGGGACCAACCGGCGCTCCTTCGATGGAGGGATGCCGGTTTTCCCGTTCCCTTGGAGTACGCTGACCGGGTGAAAAAGGCGCTCGCTCGAACGAGCGAGGACCTTGCCGCCGTCCGTCCGGGGGCGACCGGTCTTCCCTGGACTGCACTCCTCTTTCGACTCGCAGACGACTCCGTGACAAATGGTCTGCAGTACGAAATCCTTACCGGGGGCCGGGTCCAGCGAGTGGAGCAGGTCCTCCATCTCCAAGACCATTTGGAACTGATCGTGTTCAATATGCGGCGGCTCGCAGCGATGCTTCCACGGCTAACTCCGCTGGGAGAAAAGGCGATCCGATGGTTGGGATCGGACCGGATGCGACTCCGACAACTTCCGGCTCGACAGCGGTCGTGGCTCTACGTCTCAGTCGCGGTTTGCGCCTATTCAGTCCTAAGCTGGGTCGCGACGATTGCGGTAGCGTGGTATCCAGCGGCTACGCCGTTCTTCCCTCCGGGCTTCTTGCTAATCATCTCAACCCCGCACGGAGGTCAAGCGCTCCCGGGCATTCTGCCCGCAGGTCTGGGCTACTCGGGACTTGTAATAGCCCTGGTCTTTCTCGCGGGAGAACTTGCCTTCGTGGTGCACGGCATCGACCTGATATTCAAGTTCCATCGAATCGAAGTTGACTTCAACCGACTCTGGCAGGAGGAGTACTCAAAGCTGGAGCACGGCGAGGAACGAGCCCTCCATCTTGCGTACCGGAAGTGGCCACGGCCAAGCCTGCGGATGAAAGTTGAGTCTGGCAATGATCTGGCTGCGATGTAACCGCCCCGCGAGAGCCTCCCCGCCCCCCCGCCGATGTTTCCGAGTGGCAGGGGAGGTTCATCGCAGAATCTACGCCGAACACGGGCACCGAGCGCAAGTCCACCCGCGATCAATAACAGGAGTCTTCCAGTGTGGGCGACAGGGGAAGGTCGACCTCCGCACGCACTTTGATTTGCACAACAGGGCCTGAGCGAGTCGTCCCACGGGCGAGAGTTAATCAATGGCCTGGCGGTCCGGAGTACGATGAGCCCGCAGCCCGCCGACGTCGGTCTCGAGGATTTGGCCCCTGCTCAGCAGAGAATCCGAGACGAAGTAATCCGACGGATCGGCCGGTCCGACGTCCTGGTGGTCGTGACCACGACGGACCAGTCGACGCCGCCGCGGAATCCGGACCAGGTCTTCGTCTACTCCGCCGACGGACGGACTGTGCAGAGCCTCGGGACGCCTCTGGTCCTGACAGTGACTTGCGCGAACGTTAACGCATGGGCTTCAATTGACTCTGCGCTCGAGCGCGCCGGGTTCGCCCCGTTCGGCCCACGTTCTGCGGTGGGAGCCCAGGCATACCGCTCGAGGACGCGCGCGTGGTTCGTTGTTCCGGCCCACCCCGGCGCGATGCGGGCGGTGGACATGACCGGCAAGGCCGTCCTTGGCGGGACCGTTGCGCCGGAGATGTAGCCGGGGCACCGATGGTTCCGGACGACTGGCTCTGGGCCGGAATCATCGCATCAATCCTGTCACTCGCTGCCCTACAGCCGATCGTGTACCGGTTCTTCGCCGAGCAGTTCTGGCCCTACCAGATTCGGTTCACATACTACCACCAGATTGCCCAGGCGGGTAACGGTGTCGTCTTCAACATCCGGATCCGGAACCGTACGGGGGACCCCGCGTACTTCCGGATCGGCGCGCGCTACACAATCGACCCGGCGCTGGACGTCCGTTCGTTCCGTTTCATTCACACGTCGATGTACCGACACGTCCCCCTCAACGAGCCATTCTCGGGCCACCTCGCGCTCGCCCCCTTCGAGCTCGACTCGGTGTTGATCCGGTACACTCCCACGGTCCGGGGCCACTTCCAGTTCGTCGTCGAGCTAACGGAGTTCTCTCACTGGTCGAGGTACCCGCGCCTCGTCGCCTTCAACCGGCGCGTGCTCCGGCGCAAGAACCCCAACCTCCACCTCTTCGAGTACAAGCACGAGATTGAGTTCACCGCCCTGACCTGGTCGGTCTCGCCCGACCAGGTCGCTTCGGTGATTGGCCGGGCGCTGACACAGGAGGAGCGCGACCTCGACGCCGAGATCGACAAGAAGATGCAGGCCGTCTCCGCACCACCGGCGGACCTGACCGGCGGCTTCGAGAAGCAAGCTTGAGCGGAAGTCCCCGGCTCGACATGGACCACGTTCGGACGGCGAACGGTCAATATTGGGCCTGACCACCAGCAAATCTGCCCCTGAATCAAAACCTTGAGACGTGAATCCGAACCCGAACGAAGATGTGCGTTTGGATTCAAAGACGGTCTGGCTCAAAAGGATCTACGTGCGTACGAACTACACATGACTCCACCGTGAACGGGGACCTGAGGTCGGGGATTAGGTTGAACCCCTGCTCGGCGTCGCTCCTGCCGTCACGCCTTGTGTCTCCGACCCCACCCTCTCCGCTACGCGCGCGTGCGCGCGCGGGACCGAGAGACCCCCCACCCCCCCGCCCCGCGTGTTTGTGATTTGGTCACGCGCCGGGCAGGCGCCGCCCTGGGGCGGTGCCGCCCGCAGGCGGGTCCCTGCTCGGTGTCGAATCTGCCTCAGTCGGGCGAGCTCCCGCTTCTGAGCCCTGGCGCAGCCGCGGCACCGAATCGAGCGCCAGCCTCGGGGCCTCGTGCGGCACGAGACGCAGAGGTTGCAGTCCGGGATTGGAGTGGTCATGGCAAGTGCGACCGGAGCCAAGCGAGGAACAGGAGTGCGAGGACCAACAATACGAGAAGGCCGACCAGCTTCCCGGCGAGCCACGACGGCGCGTCCCCGTGCTCGTCACGCCGAACCCGCCGTAGGCCCGACTTCGCTTCGGTGTCGGTCACGATCTCACTATCCAGAACTTGCGGACGGCCTTCCGTAACTGTCCCCCGGCCCAGATCCTCACTTCGACGCGTACCAGAAGCCGCCGTTCGACCCGGGGGCGCGCCCGACGACCCGCCATCACGTCGCCCCCGTTCGGAGTGGGTCCCTCTGGGACGAGATGCGCCGCGACCGAAGGAGGGAGCGATGGGGGGAAGTAACGTCGATTTCTCCCGCTAACTTGGGATGGCAGTTACGACGGCATCTCGAAAGAGCAGCAGAATCCGATTCACCCGTGAGACACAGAGCCTTCTCGAAATGTTCCTCGCCCCGACGCGCGACCAAGGAGTCTCGGCCGGTTTCACTCACGCGAGCTTTGGGAACGTTCGCTTGACCATCTTCTTCAACCCCAGGGATCAGAGAATCCACACCCACATTTCGGACCCAGCTGTCAAGCGGTTCCCGTGGAGTCAGCAGATCGACCCGGCATTCCTCGAAGATTCCCTTCGTCGACTGACCAAGTCGTGGGATGTGACGGTCAGAGAAGTGCCATATGTGTTCGTCATGCGCCCTCGCCTCATCAGGAAGGTTGCGAAACTCCTTCCCAAAGCCATAGACCCACGAACCGCAGAATTCCCGCTCGAAGCTTCGGATGTAAGAATTCGGCTCGACCTTCGCAACCCTCTCAGATGGCGGAAAGTCCGGAGCCGGGACCTCTCGGCCACGCCGCCATTCAAAGGCTACGCTATGGTCAAGGGGGTCCCGAGGGAAGTACACCCACTTCCCGGGCGTGAGGGCCACTTGTTGTGTTTCAGCGAGCGTCAAGGAAAGCGGGCGAACGCCAAGCTCGAACGCCTGATTGGGGCTGAGATGTTTGGGGAATACCTTGAGACCCGGAAAGTAGGAGAGGAATTTCTCCGGGCCGCGCGTGCCAAGCAGCGACAGCGGGGGTAAGGGGACGGTTGAAAACGGTGAGGCGGGGGTCATGGCGCCGCCGCCTGTGTTCTAAACTCGGGAGGAGGGTTTTCCGCACGGGGGTTATCGCTCTGGGGGGCAGGGCCGACCTTCCGACACGTCCCGGCCGGGATTCCGACGTGTTGGGCGACGACCGACCACTGGAGCCCCTTCCCACGCTCCTCTCTGATCCGTTGGACAATCTCGGGTGTGAGGCGACGCGGGCAACCCACCGGCCGACCGCTCCGGGTCTTCCGGGCTCCGGTCTTGAACGCGGCCATCGCCTCGCGGGTGCGCTCGGCGATTAGGTCCGCCTCGAGCTCGGCCATCGCTGCGAGCACCGTGCGCACCATGCGACCGACCGGCGTTGACGTGTCGATGGCCTGGTCGACCACGACCACCCGGACGTGGTGGGCCTCGGCCTCGTTGAAGAACTCGAGGATCGTCTTCGCTGAGCGGCCGAGGCGGTCGAGCTTCGTCACCGTCACCGAGACGACGCGCTCCGACCGGACCTCTGCGAGGAGCCGGTCGAACGCGGGGCGGTCGACGCCGCGGCCGGAGATCCCGGCGTCAACGAACTCGACAGCCCCGGGGACGGCGACTCGAAGACGCGCGAGCTGCGTCTCGAGACTCTCGCCCTGACTGTCGGTCGAGGTGCGGCCGTACAGCGCGACGCGTGTCGGCGGCTCTGTCACGGCCCGGCCTCGAAGACGAGCTCGACGGTGGCGCTCTCCCCTCTGACGGAGTGAACGCTATGGTGACCGCACGTCGCCAACGCCTCGAACCGATCGCTGAGCCGGACGACAATCCACCGGTCCGGTAGGCACGGACAGTTCCCGAACGCGCAACCCCGGCCGGGGAAGCGGTCGATGGCCCACGGCGGGACCGAATCCGCGAACGTCCACGTGCCCGCCTCCGGCCGGCGGGGCCGATTGCTCCCGGACGTCCGCACGTTGATGACGGCGTGACCGGGGCACAAGCTGTACGGTCTCCCCGTTGAGGTCGAGCCGGTAGGACCGCGTCGACGACCGAGCGCAACCGCGCACAGAGCACGGGTCCCCCGGGCCGGAGGGGCCGAGCAGCACCGCGCCCGTTGTCATGGACCCCGATCCATCCCGTCAGACGGGGCGGTGACGGTTCCCCGGGCGGGCACCTTGTACTCTTCCGGGTGGGCCTCTATCGCGTCCGCCTCGTCAGCGCGGCCCACCTTCCGGAGCCACCGGACCCGCACCGCGAGGTCTTCGGGAATGTGGGGGGGTAGGGGTTTGGTATTGACCGTCACAACCGCCACACCGTCACCAGCCGGGTGACGGTCTTGAGAAACCGTCACCAAACCGTCACCCGAACCGTCACCCGGGTTTAGGGGCGCTGTTTCTGACGGTGTCGGTAGGGTCTCCTGGACTGCGGTGACGGTTGTGACGGTTGTTTCTTGTACTTTCACCCACGAGTAGTTCTTCCCCACCCTGGTGGTCTTCTTCGTCACCTCCACGCCGAACCTCTCGCGGAGCACCTTCGCGCTACGGCTGATCGCGTGACCGACCTCCTCCGGCTTGACGCCGTGGGGGAAGGACTCCGGGTGCTGCTCGCAGATCCGCCGCGCGAGTTCCGCGGCCGTGACGAGTCGGCCCTCGGGCACCGACCCGAAGGCGTCGTTCAGCGCGACCGCCCACGGGTTCTCGGCGGCGAGCGCCCCCTGCTCGTCCACCATCTCCCCCCACGCCGCATCGAAGTCGGACGGGGCAAGGCCGTACCGCATAGCGACGGCACGCC
>CAVTJV010000005.1:0-229869 GCA_963735185.1 uncultured Thermoplasmata archaeon | reverse complement strand
GCGCTCAGCCCGCCCATTATTCATCAAAGGTCAGCTGGTTCTAGTTTTCATCATCGCGCGTCGGGGACCGTCATTCCGAGGGCCGGGCAGCCGAGAGCGGCCGCTCGTTCCAATGTTTGAGGAGCTCATCGATGTGAAAGATCCCGCCGGCCGCATGGGCCGAGGCGAGCAGCGGAAGGGCTTGGGGGTTGAAGGACCCATCGACCCAGGTCGGACCCCCGGCGGCCAGACGTGCCACGAGACTCCAGTCGGGGTCGGCCTCGCGGGGGGATACGATCAGGTGGTCCGGTCCCACCTCGCGGACGATGCGAGCGAGTTCGAAGGGGTCTTCCGTTCCCCAGTCCGGATGAGAAAGAGCGAGACGCCCGGAGGATTCGAACTCCATCTCGAACACAAGCTCGGTCGAAAGACGCCACGCCCGCTTCAGCTGGTGGGGGCCGCGGAGGTAGGCGCTCGAAAGGACCGCTCGCCGAGCCCCCGAGATCAGGATGTCGATCGCTTGCTCTGCCGTGCGGACGCCGCCGTCGACCCACAGCGTGACGTCTCGCGAGATCTCCTGCAGGTAGTCGAGCTGGGGATCCCCGTGCTCGAGGCCGTCGAGGTCGACCAGGTACAGCATTGAGTAGTCCCGCGCCAACCGGTCGACCACATCGAAAGGGTCGAACGGTGGACCTTCCGGGGAAACGGCCACGACCGGACCATCTGGGCCCGGAATACACACCTGCCCCTTTCGGAGGAGCAGGCACGGCACCAGCGCGGGACCTTGCGCCACCCCGGACGAACCAGGAACGGTCTTCGCAAGCGGTCGGCCGGGCATGGGTCGGGGGACTACGCGTGGGTTATTCGGTCTTCGCCTGGTCTTCCCGTCTTGACCGCCGTCGTCGGGCCACGATTTTGACTCCAAAGTCAGCCCCCCCCGTGCCACCGGAGCCTTTTTCCCTCCCTGACGGGTCGTTACCCCGCCAGGAGGTGGAGGGCAGCTGACGGTGGTCCGTGCCGGCAACGGCCGGCCGCTGAGGAAAGTCCCCGCTCCGGGAAACACGGGGTCGGGCGGGAACCCGACAGGCGAGAGTCTGAGCTCCGGAGCAGAAACGACACAGTCCGATGGTACGGTGAAGGCGGTGCGCCGGAGGTTCCATCGGGATATGGTGAAACGGCCGACTCCCCGGGAGCAAGCCCTGACGGACGGGATGAAGCGTTTCCGCGACCGTCGAGGAGAGCGCGCAGTCGAATGCTGCCTGAAACGGAACGGGGCTTACTACCACGACCTGGCCCGGCCGAGGTAAAACTCGGCCGGTTATTGCCCCTCGAACGCCCCTTTTCCATCTCAGGCTCCCAGGTAGGCCTCTAGCGAAGCAACCGCGTGGTCCACTCGAACCGGGCCCTGGTAGTGGCGGGTTGTCTGCGGGTCCTCGTGCCCCATCAGGTCTTGAACCGCCTCCAGCGGGGCACCCGCCTCGAACATCATCGAGGCGTAGGTTCGCCGAAGATCGTGCGGGCTGTAGTGCCGGGTTCCTGCGGTGCGACAAGCTCTCGCCAAGTCCCGGCCTTGCTTCGTCCGGCCGAATGGATAGACCCTGTCGTTCGGTCCTTTCCCCACCGTGGCGGCGATTATCAAGTTCCGAGCGTGCCGCGGGAGTCTTACTGGGCGCGGCTTCGACCACTTGCCCTTTCGAACTCGGACGGTTGACAACCCACCGAAAGACAGCGATACGTCGGCGACTGTTACGGCTCTCGCTTCTCCCGGTCTTAGCCCGCCATAGAGACCGAGGGCGAATACTGCCCTCGCTTCGTCCGAGGGTGCCGCGTTCAAGACCGCCGCGACCTCTTCCTTCGAATCCATTCGTCGGATACGTTCGGGCCGGACCTGCCCCCGACGAAACCGGAAGAGTTTCAAGTCGAGGGCGAGCGGAACCTTCTCGAACGCGAGAAAACTCCGGAGAAGGCCGAGGTCCATCGCCCGCGTCGTTATGGCGAGCGGCCTTCCACGGTTGATTCCTCGATATCCCTTTCCCTCGAACTTGAACGCGAGAACGCCCTCCCGCGTCACCGCCGACGCACTGTAGATTCCCTTGAACCCCAACTGCTCGAAATACTCGGGAAACCGACGGAGATGCGTCGCGTAGGTCTCCTGCGATTGTCTGTCTATCTCCTGCGCTTGCGCCCATGTCTCTACTCGTTCGGTCCACCGCCGCTCCCTTTCGGGCACGGCGTCCTCCGAACGGGGGTGAGAGCGAGGGTGGGATATAACGTCGATTTGTACCCGAGTCTCGATTGGAGAATCAAGAACCATGAGATTCCCCCTGGCCACCGAGAAACTGGTTCACGCCGAACGCCTGTTGGAAATCCTTCCTGGCAAGCAGGCGGACCATTCGGCGTTCGACGCTCTTCTCAACGCGTGCATCGACGCGGCTCGGTCCGTGACGTTCATTCTCAAGAAGGAAATCGACGACACCCTGCCGACCCTGGCACCTTGGTACCTTTCCAAGCAGGTCGAGATGGCCCTGCCGAAGAACAACGCCCTCCCGTGGCTCAACGAGGCACGGCGTCTTACGACACACGAACAACCGATTCGGGTTGGGACTGTGACCCGAACTGGGGGCATCTACATCGACAAGATCATGCCGGGCGAAGCATACGTGCAGACACCCAGGGGCGAATGGCGCCGGATGAAGACGGATGGAGACGGGAAGGAGGTGTGGTCTCACGCCAGCGAGTTCGATGCTCAGGTCCAATCCACGCACTTCATCGTCGACCCTCCCCCGCCAAAGCCGCTGATGCTCGACGGAAAGGACCTGTGGGGGAAGGACGCGGTTCAGGTCCTCACGTATTACCTCAGATTCCTTCGGAGTCTCCTCGAAGAAGCGGAAATTCAGTTCATACCCTAGCGAGGGCCGGGTAGGGCCCAAACTCCTTCCGGTCGCGAGTGGTGTGAAGGGGTCGTTAGTCACCGTTGAGACTCCTCCGGGGTTGACCGGACCATTTCGGACGGCTGGGGATTATCCACGGCCCCCCGGCTGCGTTTCAAGAGGTAGGCTGCCTTCCGGCACGTTTCAGACGGGAGACCGACCCGCTGTGCCACTTCCGACCACCGAAGACCGTCTGCCCGAAGCTTGACGACCCGAGAGGTAAGCTCCGGAGTGACTCGCCGGGGACGACCGATGGGATTGCCCGACCTAGTCTTTCGAGCGCCCGAACGAATCGCGTCTATCGCAACCTGAGTCCGTTCCCGGATTAGCTCGCCTTCGAACTCCGCAACCCCGGCTAGAATCGTCCGAGCAAGTCGCCCGGCTGGGGTCGCCGTGTCGATAGCTTGGTCCGCCACGATGATTCGGACTCCGGCAGTCTCAGCTTCGTCGAAGAACTCTAGAGCGGTTCGGACCGAGCGTGCGATACGGTCGAGCTTGGTAACGAGTACCACATCGACCCCCCGAGACCGGATTGTCTCCCGGAGGCGGTCGAACTCGGGACGCGAGTCAAGCCGTCCAGACACACCCACGTCTGCGTACACTTGCCGTCCGGGAACTGACAGTCCCAGGTCGTTTGCCCGACGGACAAGAGAGTCGACCTGGGTCGTGACCGACTGGTCCTCGGTTGAGACCCGTACATAGGCAGCGGCCCGGTCGGTCAAGGCGGCACCAGCACGGATGCTTCCGCGACTTTGGGTTTCAACGGTCGGATGCGCACGACTCCATCGTAGGCGACTTCGACCTCATCCCCGGGGCCGATGCGATTCCCTCGTACCCAGTCAGCAGGAAGGATGATCGCGAGTGAGGTTCCGTTCCGGAAAGGCTTCGATAGGCGGAGATTCGTCACAGGGAAGGGTGAAGGATTAGATGGGGATACAGGTCGCGAAACATGCCGGACAATTCGAAGCGCATCGTCTACCAGGTCGGACTCCCCGGCGGGCGCAAACCGTCCGCCCTCGTGCCCTCGGTTCCCTTTCGTATCGAGGAATGGGGCAAGGCCCGTCGCACGATTCTGCCCAAGGGACATGGCGGGCCAAAGATCGCTGTGAGAGGACCTCCACCTTGCGGGACGCTCGCCCTCTATATCGGTGACGAAACGAACCATCCACCGCGGGACCCGAAGGAAGCAGGGTTCACGGTCAGGGTGGTCGAAGAGGGGTTCGTTTACACTAAGAAGGAAGCGAGGGACCGTCTGGACGCTTACATTCGACGACGACAGCTGGCGCAAATTGGCAAAGCACGACGCAGGTCCGCAGGGATGCGCTGAATCGGTGCGTTTCGCCCCCTGAAGTCGGACGAACGACACCAAAAGCGATGCGAAGGGGCCCAAAAGGTACAAAATCACGGTGCCCAAGACCGATTCTCTGACGGGCGAATCAGACTCCTATCTCATATCGTAAGACAGGCATAGAGGGGCATGCCCGCCGTTCCACCCGCCCAGCGGTGGGGCACGCCTGCGTACTGTGCGACTTGCGGAAGCGTTCTATCCGCGGACGCCGGCTTTTGTCAGATATGCGGCGCGCCGGTGCCTAGTCGCTCGGGCGGCCCGGTAACTCTTCCCCCACCGCTTCCGACATACCCCGCTCCCGCATCCCCAGAGCTCACCTCAGCACGCAAGAAGAGTCGCACGGCGACCTGGGTCGTGGTCATCGTGGTCGTAATCATCGTGGCCGCGGCAATCATCGGGGTCGCGTTGGCCTATCATAGCTACTCTTTCACGATAACCGAAAGCCCGACGATTCTTGTAACATGGGCTGGGGGGTACAACAAGTCCCTCCCGGTTGGAGTCCAAGTCTCGGGCAGCTGGACTACTCCAAACGGTGTCCCGGTTGAGTTCACGATCTATACCGAAGGACTGTCCCCAATATTCATCGGCGAGGGCTACTCTGGGAGCTTCTCATTTACCGCGGACTACTCTCACTACCTTTTCGCCGTCGAGTCATCCTCACAGACGACAGTTTCCGTTAGCGGCTCTTACTGGGCCGTTTAGGCCCTTACTCGACCGTCGAAGACTCTAGGGCCCCGAGTTTCCCCACGCACGGATAAACGCGAGGTACTTGCGAACTTCGCGCCTGACGCTTACGTCCGGAATCGGTGACCCGAAATGGCCATAGTACCCCAGAATGTCCGGAAGAGGGTAGCCCAAGAGCAGGCCCGAAATGACCGGGTGCGGGTTGGTAGGCCAATCCGTGGTCGAGAGTCCTGATTCGGCCCAGAAGTCTAGGATTCGGGAATCGAAAGACACAGCTATTCGTCGAATGTACCCGCCATGATGCGGTGGTCCCGTGCTCTCACGGACGATTCCGTCTGCTATCAGCGCGGGCCAGGCTTTCCGGAGGTCAGAAACTGAAACGTATTCTCTCCTAATCCGACAGTTGAGCCCTATCGACCTCAGCACCCCGCAAGTTACCTTAGCAGAAATCTCAGGATCAGCGTCATTCTCGACATCGGTTACAAGCCTGACGCAATCAGGGTCCACTAACTCGACGAGTTCATCATAGTCCGGCTCCGACCCGTCGCCTGCTCGCCGAAGGTCTCGCAGGATTCCACTAGCACGCAGGAAGCGGATATCGGCAATTGAAGTCCGGAGCTTCGTCGCCTTCGCACGCCGGATGATGGGTCCGACAGCGGAAGTGGTAGTGCCCCACTTGTGTCGATAAGGACCACCGAATTCGTGCCTCATTCCATCGAGTTCCCTATGGTCACCGGGACTCTTGATATATCCTTGTAAAAGACAAGAAGGAAACCGGCAAAGGAAGAAAAGAAAAGGTCCCCCCTGGAAACCAACCGAATAACTGGTCGGCGCACACCTAAGAAACCCGTGACGTGGGCTGGCCGTGATTCTACTCGACATTAATATAGGACCATATCCGGCCCCTCCCTTTGCAGGCGAAACAGCGATGGTCCCGAGCTTTGCAGTACGGGCAGGGCTTCCAAGATCGTTCGACTGGAACGTAGTTGTAGCGCGGCCTTCGCCCGGAGTAACGTGTGTAGGATTCCGCGGTCCCCCGTTCCGAACTCATGGGCACGGAATGTCGCCTCCGTGAATCATCCCGCAGAACCGACAGAGAGCCGGGCGGGCCGTGGAAAAAAAGGAGGGCCCCCGGGTTTCCCCGGGAACCGAAATGGTTAGCTCAAGCTCGGCGGAGGACCGGGCAAGAGCAGAGACGAGTTCGGCGTAGGCTTCGGAGATATCGTTCGGGGTGGTCGGAGGGGCGTTCGTACTGAGGACGGGGTGGTAGCGGGGCTTACTACCACGACCTGGCCGGCCCGTCAGGAAACTGACGGACCGCCGGCCCAAGGACGCGAGTTCTTGGGCCGGGAACCGGGGAAGTTAGTGGCCCCGAACGGTTCCAGCGACAGCTCTTTGCCGCTCACCATTCGGTCATCCAACCAGAGGAGGGCGGGCGCTTCAGGCCCGGGGTACCTGGACGTCCACGTTGGTAGCGGCGGTTGCGCAACGCGTGCGCTCCCTCACTTCTGCAGAAGGTCCCATACCTGTCGTTCGAGCGCGGGGATCAGGACTTTCGAATCCCTCGACCTCTTCGAGCCAGTCCCACCGCAAGAAGGCCACACCCGATGACCAAGAAGACCCCCGCCTCAAGGACTCCCAACCAGGGGTAGGTGCCCCACCATGGGTACAGGACAGTGAAGAGAAGACCGGCAGCCACGAGTGCGGCACCCATGGAGATGAAGAACTCCCAGGGGAGGCGGGGGCGAGAACCCCCCAACAGGCCGTAGCGCAGCACGTTCTCGCCAGAAGCAGTGTTCAGACCGCTTAATCAGCCTTGCACAGAGCGGTAGGCGTGCGCACCCACTTTGCATAGTTCCGAACTAGTCACGCTCAAGCCGGACTGGTAGTCCAATCGAGAGAGCTCTCCTCAATCGAGGGGCCGATAGCTAGGGAACGCCGATGCCCCAGAGGACGAAGAATCCGAACGCGAACACCGCTATCGCCACGACGATCATCAACACGATCCAAAGCCACAGCGTCGACTTTCTGGGAGCGCGATCGGGGTCCTCCATTCTTTCGTCGAGGAGTCACCTCTCGCTCAAAGGTAAGTGCATCCCGCCTCGCACGAATGCCGGGCATCGTTTGCACGCATCCGACGACCTAATCTCCCGGTTCTGCTGCAACCGCGTATGGCCAAGATCCCACGGATCGAGCAGACCTACTACTACGCCGCTCCGCCGGCTCGAATCTTCACCGCACTGACCGAACCGAGCGAGCTAGCGAAATGGTTTGTCGAGAAAGCGGTCTTCCCGGCGAAAGAGGGAGCGACCTTTCGGTTGACCTGGCGGGGCGGGTTCACGATGAAGGGGAAGGTCCTCGCGTTCGACCCTCCCTCGAAGCTGCGCCTCGAGTGGGTCGACCGTCTCGAGGGAAAGCAAGTCTACCGGACCGAGGTCCGATTCACTCTCCAAAAGAAGGGGAAGGGAACATTGCTTTCCCTGGTGCACCGAGGGTTCAAGTCCGGCAAGATGTGGATCGCCCTCTATGGAAGCATCCAATCGGGGTGGACGTTCTACCTTACGAACCTACGGTCGGTACTCGAACGCGGGATCGACCTGCGCCGCAAGTTCGACGTGCTTGGGTGACCCGCGCGTCGTACGCCGGCGGTCGCCCGGCGTGCTCCGCGCGGACCCCCCCTACCGGCGGAAGCAGAGCATTTTCGCCCGAGGTTACGCGGAACCACGGTGGAGCGCGCTAGGGAGGGGGCGGAGGGTGTAGCGCACCCGATCCGCGGGTTCGGTACGCCAGGATGAAGAACACAATCGCGAGGGCAACGACAATGACGCCGCTGATTACTGGTGCCAGAATCTCCCAGAGCTGGTTTCCCGAACAGGACTGGCCGTAGTTCGCTGAGCCGCATTCCACCACGAGCTCGATGACGCCCGATACGAGAAACTCAACTCCAAACGTGAGGAAGAGGACCGCGCCGATGAGGAAGGCGCCAAATCGAATGGATCGGTCCAGTTGAGAGTCCTGCATACGGGGTGGGTGATGGAGAACGCGACCTTAGAGTTTGGGGCATTCGCGCTTTCTTTGACGGGCCGTTGCTGTACTCTGCTCACCTAGAGCGGTTTGCGGCGCCTTTCTGCGGGATTGGATGTAATCTTCGCGGACCGCTGAAGCCGACGAACGATCTCATAGGCTTTGGCCACGTGCTCATCCCGAACGTAAATCAGAAGCTCCGGGCTTGCGGTCAGGAGCTCCGTCAGCACGACGTCGTTCAGTGCCAATTCTCGGGTTAGGACGGCGAGCACTCCCTTTGTCTCCGTGGCGGCGTCCGGGAACATCATGCTGATCTCGGAAAGTCGGTCCGACCGACTGCGGACTTTGTATCGCGCGAGTAGCGAGCGGACCGCCGGCTCCTTTCCCTGGTCGACAAAGAGCTTGATCGACGCCGTCCCCACGACGAACTTCAGCGTGTCCCCTCTATCGTAGTCGAACTGGCCGAGGATCTTCTGCAGGTCGTGAAGCAGCGCCTTTTCTTTTTCGAAGTCAACGATCAGGATCCGGTCCTTCACGGTCACACGGATCGCTGGAAACAGCTCGGGTCCGCTCGCTTCGACGTCTCCGAAGTCGTATCTCCGAAGCGACGCCACGACGGCGTCGAATTCGCCGGGGCCCGCCACCCCGTGAACGATGAGGTAACGAGCGAGCGCCCGACGGTTGACCAGCCCCTCTCGGTGGCATTTCTCGACCTCCGGATGGCGACCCAGGAAGTCTCGGATGCCGAGTTCTATTTGGGACATATTGACGCGCGATGTGACTCTTTCATATCAAACTTGGCATTTGTGACACATGCCTAAAGAGTTAGGCGACCTCCTCAAGGACCGGTGCTGCCGTAGTGAAGACCGACAAGATCCTCCTGGACCCCGAAGAGCTCCCGAAGCAATGGTACAACCTGGTCCCGGATCTCGGGGGCCCGCTCCCTCCGCCGCTCCATCCGTCGACTCGGTCGCCGATCGGGCCCGACGACCTATCGAGAGTGTTCCCGAAGGAGCTCATCCGGCAGGAGGTCTCCACGGACCGGTTTATCGACATCCCCGAGGAGGTGCGGGAGGCCTACATGCTCCTCAACCGGCCGACGCCCCTGCAACGCGCGAACCACCTCGAGTCCTACCTCAGGACGCCGGCGAGGATCTACTTCAAGCGAGAGGACCAGAGCCCCACGGGCAGCCACAAGCCCAACACCGCCTTCGCCCAGGCGTACTACAACGCGCAGGAGGGGGTCGAACAGCTGGCCACGGAGACCGGCGCCGGGCAGTGGGGCTCTGCGTTGGCGCTCGCGTCCGCGTACTTCGGGCTCGATTGCAAGGTCTTTATGGTCCGGGCGAGCTACGACCAGAAGCCGTACCGCAAGCACGTCATGAACCTCTTCGGGGCGGACGTCACACCCTCTCCGAGCACGATCACCGAGTACGGCCAGAGCGTGCTGGCCGCGCGTCCGGATCATCCCGGCTCGCTGGGGATTGCCATCAGCGAGGCGATGGAGTACACGATAGGGCATCCGAATTGCAAGTATGCCCTCGGGAGCGTCCTCAACCACGTGATGGTCCACCAGAGCGTCATCGGGCAGGAGTTGGTCCAGCAGCTGGCCCAGGCCGACCTGGTCCCGGACTACATGATCGGCTGTGTGGGGGGCGGGAGCAACTTCGCCGGGTTCGCGTACCCGATGATCGGAGCGCGGCGTTCCGGGCAGGCGAGTTCGACGGAGTTCCTCGCCGTGGAGCCGACGTTGGTGCCGTCGATGACCGAAGGCCGGTACGATTACGACTTCGGGGACTCGGCCCAGATGACCCCCCTCTTGAAGATGTACACGCTCGGTTCATCGTTCGTGCCGCCGCCGATCCATGCGGGGGGTTTGAGGTATCACGGATGCGCCCCGACCTTGAGCGCTCTCCTGGACGCGGGAACCGTCCGTCCGGTGGCGGTGGGTCAGGAGGATTGTTTCGAGGCGGGGCGGCTCTTTGCGGTGACGGAGGGGATCATCCCCGCGCCCGAGTCGACCCATGCAATCAAGGTGGCCATCGACCTGGCCCTGGAGGCGAAGCGCAGCCAGACCGAGAAGACCATCGTGTTCAACCTGTCCGGGCACGGCCTGCTGGACCTCGCGGGGTACGCCAGCTTTCTGGAGGGACGTCCGAAGGCAGGTTGACTAGGGAAATGTCCTGCCCACCCTCCGGCTCGGCGTTCCCGCCCGTCTCGCTTCTGAGCGATTCAGCGACCTAGCTGGAGGGGAGCGAAGGCGCCGGGTTTCTTTCCTCCGGATTCCCGCGCGGCGATCAGGACGAAGACCGCCCCCGCGACGTTCAGGAACGGGATGAGCAGAAAGATGGCGCCGACCTTGAACATCCATTCAGAGTAGCGAGACCCGAGCCGCCAGATCCCGACCAAGAGTCCGATATAGCCCGCAAAGAGGACGATCGCGGCGATCGCCAAGATTCCGGCGAGCGCCAGGGCCGCCCCTACGTTGAGGCACCGAGAGGTGATGACGTACCCGGTCCGGCGCAGAGGATCGCATCGTAGAGGACCACCAGGAGCCCGATGGCCGCCACAACGAAGATCACCAATCCAACGAGGGCCAGCCAGACCAGCGTCGCGGGCGTTGCGAACCTCCGGTCCTGCCGAGCCAGCGTTCGAAAAGCCCGTCGGAAGAACCACAATTCCAAGAACGTGAGGGCGACCGAGGCCCCGCCGACACCCCCCAGGAAGTAGAGTCCCGATGTGCTGACGGAGAGGGAGGTTCCCGAGCCGACGGCAGCGACGCCGATCAAGGAGGAGGCGGGTGTTGCCAATAGGACGACCAAGGACAGCGCGGCCCCGGCCAGGGTCATGACCGCCGCCAGGGTAACGTTCGAAAGCGCTGCTCGGTCGACGCTCAGGAAGGTGGTGGGACTGACCCGCGCGGTCGGGTACGCCCGCACGTTCCCGGGTCCTAGCGCTCCGGGCGGAGGCGCGTTCGGGTCTGGAATGAACGGCTCCCTTCCGGTCGCCACCGGGACCCCACACTTCCAGCAGAACGCACCGGTGACGTCGAGGGTCGCGCCGCAGTTGTGGCACTCCGGGATGGGCGGCGGACTCGGGGGGGTCCGGTCGAGGCGCGACCCACAGTGGCTGCAAAACGGCCAATCGGGCTGGACCTGAGCCTGGCATCGAGGGCAGAGGGTATCTTCGGGCACTCCGCACCGGCGGCAAGACGACCCTTCT
The DNA here is from genome assembly GCA_963735185.1 of uncultured Thermoplasmata archaeon. Classification (GTDB taxonomy): domain Archaea; phylum Thermoplasmatota; class Thermoplasmata; order Lutacidiplasmatales; family UBA184; genus Lutacidiplasma. The sequence goes on along the minus strand of CAVTJV010000005.1, from coordinate 218,682 downwards.
TCCGGGTGATAAATGGCGCGGCTGAACCGAACCGCGGCGATGTTCTAGGAAGACCGCATTCGGCCGTCTTCTCGCCGGCAGTTGACGACGAGGAAGAACGGGACCCGTCTCGTTCCGGCGAGGAGGGGGTTGGAGCGTGCGTCCTTCTCGGTGGCGTGGGGCTCCGTCAGCGAATCGACCGCGAACCCGGAGCGACGGAGCAGGGAGAACCAGCTTTCGAGCGTGCGGTGCCAGTAGGGGGTCGTGAACGGGCGCTTCAGTCGCTTCATCGCCCAGTGGGTCACCCGCGGCCCCTCCTCGAAATACCGGTCGACCAGCATCGCGCCGCGGTGTTGCACGTTGGCGGAGGGCCGCTCCCACTCTACCGCGGCCGTGTTCAACGGATGGGAGACCGAGAAGACGAAGCGGCCCCCGGGTCGAAGGAGCCGGTGCGCGCCCCGAACGACGGCGGAGGCGTTTGGCATGTCCATGAGCGACATGCATGCGACCACGCGGTCGAACGTGGCGGGGGGCCAGGCGCGGACGGCGTTCCGGGCGTCCATCCGCCGGTACTCGATGCCCAGGGGAGCTTGCTGCTCGTGGCGTTGGGCAGCTTCGACCATCGCAGCAGACCAGTCGATGCCGGTGACACGGGCTCCGAGCATCGCCAGCCGCCGTGTGAACCGACCCTGCCCGCACCCGACATCCAGGACGCGAAGCCCCTGGACCGGCCCGAGGGCCCGCAGGAGCCCGGGTCCGTGCACCCGGTCTCGAGCGAAGTCCTTGCCGGTCTCTTGGAAGTCCTCCCAAACGTCGATGGCGTCATCCCAAGCCGTTCGTGCATCGTTCGGGCGCACCCTCTTCGAGCCCGCGCGTCCGGTCATCGATACGGCCGCGACGCAGCTGGGGGGTAATCTCGCTTGCTGCCAAGTACCTCCGGGCAAACGCCCTGCGCCCGCCGAGGTCGATCAGCTTCCACCACTTTCCTCCTAGGCGCACGTTCTAATGGCTCCCCGACCATGGAGTGTCGGAGAACCCGAGCCCGATGTTCGAACGGATCCTCGCGGGCTTCGACGGTTCGACGCATTCCCGTCATGCCGTGCAGGTGGCGAGCGAGCTCGCCGGCCGATTCTGGTCAACGTTGACGATCGTCGTCGTCCGACCCCCCAGAGAGGGTGAAGAGGTCGCCCGCTTGGAAGCGCTGGTCCCGATGGGCGTGGACGGCCGCACGCTCGGGACCCTCCTCGACGAGTTCCGTGCGCGGGCCCTCGCCCTGGGGGCGCGCGTCGTGGAGACCGTCACGCTTCGCGGCGAGGTGCTTGAGTCGATCCTCGCCTATCTGTCCCAGAATCCCCAGGACCTCGTGGTCGTGGGGTCCCGCGGGCTCAGCCGGAGCCGCCGATTGCTGCTCGGGAGCGTCTCGTCCGGCCTCGTGAATTCGGCGCCCTGTCCCGTGCTGGTCGTGCGACCGGGCCCACCGTCCGCTCTGGGGGCCTCCGGCAGCGACGAGGAGAGCTCTTCGGGGTCGCCCGCCGGCGAAGGCCGATTAGACTAGCTCGGATGCGGGCCCGGGGTCGTCGGAGGGTCGGACGCCCCCGGTGCACGTCCGATCCCGTAGATGCTCGCGAGCACGAGCACGACCCCGACGAGCTGAACGTACGAGAGCTGTTCGTGGAAGATCACGATGGACGCTACCAGGGCGACGACCGGGACGACGAACAGGTAGGCGCCGAGCGTCGCTGCGCGGGTCCTACCGAGGAGGTCGAGCCAGATCGAGTACCCCACCGCCGTGCCCAGGATCCCGAGGTACGCCACCGTTGCCAGGAGCCCCAGGCCGAGGGTGGGAAGGGGAGTCGGCGCGAGGATCAACGTGAGGATCACCAGCCCGATCGTGCCCCCGGAGAGCTGGAAGAAGTTCGCTTCGAGCATCTCCTCCCGACGGAACCGCCGCTGGAAGAGGACGGTCGCGAGCGCCCAGGAGAGTGCCGCGAGCAGAAGCTCGATGACCGCCGCGAGGGGAATCCCGGAACCCGCCAGGGTACCGATCCCGGAGATGAGCAGAACTCCGATGAACCCGATGGCGACGGACGCCCAGTGGCGTCCGGTGAGCCGGTGCGAGAGGATCGGAGCCGATAGGAGGGCGATCCAGAGTGGAAGGGTGTTGATGACCACCGAGGTGAGGCCGGGGAGGACAGCGGCGGCGGCCTCGAACCAGAGCGCGAAGAAGACCGTGATGCTCGGGATCCCGATCAGCATCGCATCCCGCCGTCCCCGCCGGTCCAGCTTGCGTTCCCCCCCACGGCGACGACGATCACCGCGCTCGCCGCCGCCCCGACCGCGGCTCGAAGCGTCGCGAGCCAGAGAGGGCTCGCGAACTCGAGACCCAGGTTGACAAAGATGTAATTGAATCCCCAGATGACGGCGACCACGAGGAAGACGGCCCAGGTGGTCCAGGACCAGCCGCGCGCGGGCACCGTTCGCCCTGGCGCGCTCGCCCGCTTAGGGGTTACGCTCCGCGGGCAAGGGCGGGCGGGCGGCGCGGGCGGGAGAATGTCTTAAACCGTGGGGCCTTCTCACGCACCGGATGTCGCTCCACGGCCGCGACGTGATCTCCATCCGGGACCTTTCCCGGGAGGAGATCGAGGAGATCCTCGCCTCAGCCCGCAAGATGGTCCCGTACGCCGAGGGGAAGAAGGTGATGCATCCCCTCGAGAACAAGATCGTCGCGATGGCGTTCTTCGAGCCGTCGACGCGCACGCGCCTGTCGTTCGAGTCTGCCGTAGAGCGGCTCGGCGGCAGCTGCATCACCATCGCCGACGCGGGCGCGTCCTCGATGCGCAAGGGTGAGAGCCTCTACGACACGATCCGGATGCTCTCCGGGTATGCCGAGGCGATCGTCATCCGGCACCCCAACGAGGGTTCGGCGCGGCTCGCGGCTCGCGCCTCCGACCGGCCCGTGGTCAACGCCGGCGACGGAGCCGGGCAGCATCCGACCCAGACCCTTCTCGACCTCGCCACGATGCAGGAGTCGTTCGAGACCCTCACCGGCCTCAAGGTGGTCCTGCTGGGCGACCTGAAGTACGGTCGTACGGTGCATTCGCTCGCACACGCCCTCGCGCTTTTCGGGAGCGAGATCGTGTTGTCGTCGCCTCCGGGTCTCGGGCTCCCCGAGGAAGTGATCGAGCGGCTCGAGCACATGGGAGGCAAGGTCTCCTCCGAGCCCGACCTCCGGAGGGCCGTCCGCGACTCGGACGTCCTCTACGTCACCCGCATCCAGAAAGAACGGTTCCCCGACGAGGCCGACTATCGCAAGGTCGCCGGCTCCTACCGCATCGATTCGACGTTGCTGCGAGACGCCAAGCCGCGGCTGATCGTGATGCACCCGCTCCCACGGGCGGGCGAGATCTCCCCTGAGGTGGACGACACTCCGCACGCCGCCTACTTCCGTCAGGCGTTCCTCGCAGTCCCAGTCCGGATGGCGCTCTTGAACGCCGTCCTGGGCGAAGCCAAGAAGGGGGGGTAGACGATGGTGCGGGAGCTGAAGATCACCCCGATCAAGAACGGGACCGTCATCGACCACATCACGAGCGGGCTCGCGCTCGATGTCCTTCGGATCATCAACATCCAGTCGCTCGACAAGGACTCGACCGTCAGCGTCGCCATCCGCGTCCGGTCGGGAAAGCTCGGCTGGAAGGACATCGTGAAGGTCGAGAACATGGAGCTCTCGCCCCGCAAGGTGAACGCGATCGCGCTCATCAGTCCCCAGGCGACCATCTCGATCGTCCGCGACTTCAAGATCACGGAGAAGCGTTCGGTGGACCTACCGGACCGGATCGTCGGGATCCTGAAGTGCCCCAACCCGAACTGCATCACGAACCAGCCCGAGCCTGTCGAGAGCGAATTCGATGTCATCGAGCGGCGCCCGGTCGTCCTAACCTGCGCGTACTGCGAGCGGCGCGTGGAGCAGTTCCTGACGCACCTCGCCTGATCGGCCAGGAGAGCGGGCGTGGACCTCGGTTGGCTCAGCGGGTTTCTCATCGTATTCGCGGTGGTCGGGGGCCTCGAGGTCGTCGACCGTACGAGCTTCGCGCTGATGGCGCTCTCCGCTCGCTCCCACCCATTCCAGAACTGGGTGGGAGGAGCGGCCGCGTTCGTCGTCACGAGCTCGATCGCGGTGAGCCTCGGCGCGGCGCTGATCGACCTTCTCGGTCCCAGCCGGATCGGGCTCGTACGGGTCGCCGGGGGCGTGTTCCTGATCGGGTACGCGCTTTGGTTGTACTTTCATCCCGAGTCCGACGACCCGGACCGTCTTCCCCGGACCGCCCGCTCCGCTCTGATCACCGCGTTCGCGACGATCCTGGTGCTCGAGTTGGGGGACACCACGATGATCTTCGAGGTCGTGTTCGTCTCCAGCTTCGGCTGGTTCGTCGTCCTGGTCGCGGGCGCTCTCGCGCTCAGCACGGTCGCGGCCTGGGCCGCCTTCCTCGGGTCGCGTCTCGGCGCCCGGCTCGAGCCCCGGCTCCTGCACCGGATCGTGGTGGCGATCCTGGCCGTGGTCGGGGCGGCGACGATCGTCTACGGCCTAGTGCCGTCCGCGTTCCCCGCGCTCGGGCTTCTGCGGCCGATCTAGGCCCGGCGTTACCGGGGGAAGCGGCGAGCCGCCGTGCTCGCTCGACGGTGCCCGCGGTTCGAGCTCGCCGACCCATTTCTCCCAACCGGGCGGCCATGCGGCTCGAAGCTCCGGAGCGGTGAGCCGCTGCGTGAGCTCCGCGGCCTCCTCCGTCCGCTTCAACGAATGCGCCATGAGGGCGAGACGGACGAGCGCCTCGGCCCGCAGTCGAGGGATCGAGTCTCCGCCGGGCTCCTCCGCGACCGCCTCCCAGCGGTCTCGGGCGGCGTCCAGGGAGTCGTTCAAGGCGAGCTGCCGTCCCTCGAGGACCCAGAGGCGCAGCAGCGCCGGAGAGGGAGGAATGAGGTGCAGGGTCTCTACGATAGAGCGGGCGCGTGCGAGCACCGCGTCGACCCCCTTGGGGGTGTCCCGATTGAGCTGGATCTCGGCGATACCGAGCTGGTGATAGAGCTCGACGGCGGGAAGCTTCGCCCGCTGGACGCCGGGCAGGCTGTGCTCCCTCAGCTCCTTCGAGCGAACGGTCTCCCCCTTCGCTTCCAGGAGCCGGGCCTCGATGTCCTCGGCGAGGTAGTCGAGCTCCCACCGGCGGGCCCGGCCGAGCAGGGTCCGCGCGGCCTGCAGGAACCGCCCGGCGAGCGCTTGCTCTTCTGGGGTTCCCTCGATCCGAGACATCGCGACGGCGAGGAGGGCGACCGCCTGGAGATGCCCGTTCGGAAGCATCCGCGCGAGGCGGGCGGCCCGCTGGGACTCCTCCCGCGCCTTGTCGGGGAGGCTTCGTTCGTAGGAGAACTCGGCCATCATCGCCTCGAAGAGGACCTCGAGCTCGACCATCCCCACGTCGTGGCACCGCTCGGCGAGCTCCATCAGGGTGGTCGAGAGCGACAGCCTCGGCCCGACGACCCGCATCGCGAGGATCAGGGGCTCGACCCACTCGGCGAGCGTCCCCGGAGGGATTTCTGCTCGCAGGGCCCTCTCGAGCCCCTCCCGCAGCTCGACCTCGGCTTCGGCGACGCGACCGGCCGCGAACAGCGCCTCGGCATGAAGAAGGCGGAGCTCTGGCTCGAGCGGGTCCCGATCGGCCGGTGGGAGGGAGCCGAGACAGCCGATCGCTTCGGCCAGCAGCTCCTCGGAGGTGTCGAACGCGGAGAACTCGAGCCCGAGCTCGGCCGCCTCGAGGAGATTTCGCAGGGCCATCGGACCGGGTACCACGATAGGTAGTGCCGTGCGACCTCGATCCTCCGCGCGAGGTTCGGCTCGTGGGACAGCGCGGAAAGCGCGTTCGCGATCTCGAGGTGCATCTCCTTACGCTTGGTCTCGGGCAGCAAGTCGACCGTGAGCGGCACCCAGGCCGTGTGCGGGATCATCACCTTGCCTTCCTGCACCTTGATCAGGCCCACCCCGGTGGCGGGAAGGATCGCCTCGCCGAGCTGCGGGAAGTTGAGACGGCTGACCCGTGACAGCACCACCTCTCCGGTCGAGCCGCCGAGGAGGGCGACGTATCCCGCGACCCGCTGCGTAACCGAAGGGAGGTCGTCCCAGACCGCCTTGAGGCGGTGGGCCTCTCGCGGGTCGGGAGCGCTCGTCGAAAAGCGGACCCAGTCGATGTCGTTGCGGCCGAGGAACGCCTCTTCCCAACCCACGTATCCGGGAACCGTGGTGTCGAGCGCGAGGGCGATGAGGAGGGGCCGCAACCGGGCATGCTGGGAGAGCGAAACGATGAACTCCCGACTCTCGGTGTCGAAGAGAGCGCCGTCCTCGATCAGAATGGCGACCGCGTGACGGCCCTCTCCTCGGAACTCTGGGAGAATCTCCCGCCAGTAGGCATCGGGATTCCCTTCGTTCGCCGAGCGCCCTCGCACCGGCTGGCCTAGGAACGTGGTGTGGGGCCGCTCGGCCCGGCTTCGGCGGGTCCGTCGCGGGAGCCGCTCGGATAGATAGGGCACCACCGGGGCGCCCGCAAGGGGAAGAGTGTCGTCGTTCGGCTCCTCCCCGCTCGGCTGGTCGTCCGCCCCCGGTGGAGGACCCTCTGGACCTCCCATGGAAGGCGTGCGGAGTCCGTCGAGCGCTCCGAACGGGACGGCGCGACCGCGGTAGCTGCCCCGGAGCTCGATGACCCGGGCCCCCTGCGCTTTGAGCAGCCCTCGCAGCTCCTCGAGTACCGCCGATTTCCCGCTCAACGGCGGTCCGACAACAGCCAACGTGCGACCCGAGTTCTCCGCAAGGCCTTGCATCGCGCGGAGAACCGGTGAAGGAGTCGTAGGCACCCGGTACCCTCTCGATAGACCTCTTTCGAAGGATTTAACCCTCTCTCAACCGACGGTCGACGAGGAATCAGACCGAGAAGAGAGCGTTTAAGTGGCGGACCGAGTTTGGGCGCCCGTGCCGCCCTCGATGACGACCCGCCGTCGCGAATTCCTGAAGAAACAAGTCCGTTCCGTGGACGTCACCCGAGCGGGAGGCGTCGGTGGCCTGCTGACGCAGTTCCAGACATCCTCCATCCAGGCCCGAAATCTCGGTCGTTGCCTCGAGGTCTGGGAGAACGCGCTCCGGGACCCGAAGCGACCCACGATCCTCCTGGGTCTGGCCGGACCGCTCATCGCCGCCGGCCTGAGGAAGGTCCTACGCGACCTCGTCGATTGGGGCCTCGTCGACGTTGTGGTCTCGACGGGTGCGGTGCTCTATCAGGACCTCTACCAGTCGGTCGGCGGTCGTCACTGGATGGGAAGCCCGGAGGCGGACGACCTCCGTCTGCGGGAGCTGTACCTCGACCGGATCTACGACACGTACGTGGACGAGCTCAAGTTCGAGAAGACCGACCGGGTCATCGGGCGGATCACGGAAGAGTTCCCCCGCCGACCGGCGTCCTCTCGCGAGTTCCTCGCGTTCCTCGGCTCGCGCTTCCCCGACCCGAACTCGATCCTCGCCACTGCGGCGCGTCGGGGCGTCCCGGTCTTCTCCCCAGCGCTCATTGACAGCTCCATCGGAATCGGGCTCACGCTGCACTACCAGGCGAACCGTCACCGACCCGACCGATTCATCCTGGACGCGGTCCGGGACAACTACGAGCTGGTCCAGATCCTGGGACATTCCCCCCGCACCGCGGTCATCTACATCGGTGGGGGAACGCCAAAGAACTGGATCAATGACGGGATCGTGATGGCGAACTACGCCTTCGGGCGCGAGGGCGAGGGCCACTTCTACGCCCTTCAACTCACGACCGACGTTCCGCATTGGGGAGGGCTTTCGGGGAGCACGCTCGAGGAGGCCCAGTCCTGGGGTAAGATCTCCCGGACGGCCACCCGAGCGGTGGCCCACGTGGAGGCCTCGATCGGCCTTCCGCTCCTTGCGGGGGCCCTGTGGGACCGCCGGAAGCGTTGGCAGGGACGGCCCCGGCTCCGCTTCGACTGGAAGGGCGACGAGGTCCGAATTCGTAAAGTTCGTCGGTAGGGGCAGCGGCGATTGCCACACCGAGACCCACGAGGGCTCACTCAATCGCTCGGCCCGATGGATAGGTTTACAAGCCCCTAGAACGGTTCGGGAATCGAGGCTCGCCCGGGAGAACCAGCAGCGTTTCTGGGAGATTCGAAACTGTTCAAACGGCGCGGACCCGTGACCCAAGACGTGGCACGGCGCGGATGATGCAAAGGTCATCCACCGAGGAGGAATAGGCACCGTTCTCGCCGTCCTCCCGCCTACAGATTCATGGACCGCACGAGCGCGGCCTTCCCAACAGGAATCTATTCGGGATGCGCATCCGCGCGCACCTATGCGGACGGTATAACTGACCTCGAATTCACGACAGAGAATCAGGGGCATTAAATACCATGGTTCTCAGGCTCCCGCTCGGAGGTGAACCCCAGCAAATGTGCGTCTTCGTACCTTGCGTACCACCGCTCCCCCAGGACCAGCTGTAACTGGTCACGGGGTTGGTGCCCCGGTCAGCTAGATTCTTCGCTCGGGATAGGGGGTTTAGCGGCGGACGAGCCCGAGTCTTCCGCGGCCGGGAAGATCTTCGGCCTGAGCTCCGCCAAAATTCGCTCCTTGATCCATGGGAGTTGTAGCTGGTCCGCCAGCTCGACTGCCCTGTTGTAGTACTCGACCGCCTTCGTGCCATCCTTCCGGCCGACGTAAGCTTCAGAGAGATAGGCATTCGCCAGCGCGAGGGAGTCGGAGGGGGGCAGTTTCCCGAGAACTTCCAAGCTCCGTTCCCCGTCTGTGATTGCATCGTCAACTAGCAAAGAGGTCGGGTCCCCGCTCGCCAATGCCTGGCGATTCTTTGTGGCACAGAGTAGGGCCAGGCTGTGACCGAGCACGAAGTCGTTACCGAGCCGTTCTGCGAGGACGCTTGCCTGCTTCGCAAAATCGACCGCCTCTGCCCACCGTCCGGTATCGCTCGCGAGCGACGCGAGTCCGCTCAACGCGTACGTCAGCTGGCTCATGTAGCCGAGCGCCTCGGCTTCGGACCGGATGGTCCTCATCTCCACTTCGGCGAGCGGGTATTGACCGAGACGGACGTACGCTCGGGCCCGGACGATCTGAAGATTGAACGCGATATCCATTCGGCCGGCCTGTCGTGCCTCCGGCAGAGCGTCCGCGATGAGTCGTGGAGCGCCTTCCGGACCGCTGTGGATTTCTGCTAGCCGTGACCACCCCGCCACGCTCTCGAGAGCGAGGTCCTGGGCTCGCACCTTCCGGCAAAGGTCGAATGCCTCCTCGAAGCGGGACTGAGCGAGCCGGTCTTCCCCTTTCGCTTGGGCCAATCGCGCCTCTGTAAGCAGAAGGTACGCCCGAAGGCGGCGGCTGACCGGGCCAATCTTGACAGCATTCTCGTACTCCTTCTGGGCCTCCTCGACCTGGTGGAGACGGAGGAACAGTTCGGCGATGGTGAGGAGGCACTCGCCCGTTGTACGCGGTTCACGCCCAGACTCGGAGATCGCGCGCCGTAGCGTCGAGATCGCATCCGAGTAATCGGAGTGCAGACGCAACAGAGTCGCCTCGACTTGAAGGACATGGACCCGCATCGGCCCCCGCGGAAGAACGTTTGAAAGGTGTCGTAGCGCGTTCCGAAGCGTCTCCGAATAACCAAGCCGGAGCAGGGTCGCTTCCTGCTGCGCGAGGAGTTGGGCGGCCGGCTTCCACAACTCACCCTCGACCAAGTGCAAGAACCGTTCCCGGACCGCGTCGGGACGGTGGCTTCGCGAGTAGAACACGGCTAGGCGAGAGTGAGCCCCCCGTGCGTCCAAGGGCGCCGCACGGGCGAGAAGTGCCGCCTTGACGACTTGGAGGACTTCGACTCGTCCCTGCAAGGTCCGGTGGAGTACCCCCATCTTTTCCAATTCCATCAAACGGTCCACCGGGGTACCTTCGATCTCGCTCGCGAACGCGACCGGAATGGGCTCATTCGCGAGGGCGACCGGTAGGACGGCACGGAGGTCGTCCGCGGAAAGCCGCGCAACGACCGCGGTCGGGAGCGAAGTGGCATCCGCTTCGACGTCGGGATTGGATACCGCCAGCTCGAGGAGCAGGGGAGATCCGAGCGTCTTCTGATAGACGGTCTCGAACCGGTCGGCGAGACCGCCGCGCCGGTCGGTAAGGTCGTGGGCCGCCACTCGGTCCAGCCCTCCGATCGTCAGTCGGTGAACGGGAAGCCCCTCGACCTCGAATGCGGGCTCCTTTTGACCGACGAGATAGAACAGGTGGTTCCCTCGTTTCGCGAGGAAGTGGGTGAAGGAGGAAAGGAACTCGGTCATGTCCGGTCCTGCCATGTGGACATCATCGATTACCGCGGCCAACGGCCGGTCCGCCAGAGACCGAGCCACGAGGTCCGCGACCTCCCGCGCGACTGGTGACCGCGGGAGTTGTGTGTAGTACGAGAGTTGCTGCGCCCCGAGGCTTGAGAGGGCGTGGGTCAACGCTCCAACGAACTGGCGGGGCGAACTAGCTGGGCGGACCGTGAACCAGAACGGGATCCGGCCCCGCCTCACGCTCCGTAGGTGGCGGCTGACCAGCGCAGTCTTGCCCATCCCAGGGGGTCCATCGACGAATGTGATGCCTCCACCTTCCCTGGCGAAGTCGGAAAGCTGCGTCAGCTCATCCTTCCGCCCCAGGAAGGGGTGAGGGGGCGGAGGGATCTCGCCCGAAAGGAGAGGAACCTCCCGGGTCTCGCGGCGCAGTCGGATTCGCCCGGGTTCGGTTATCCGATACGTAAGCTGCTTCCGCACCCCGTCCCTGACCAGCCCTCGGCTTTCGTTCAGGAATCCCTCGCCGACGAGGGAAGCCAGAGGGCGGGACATGGAACACGGGTGGTAGCCAAGGGCCTTGGCGAGCTCCCGCTGGCTGATCCCGAAGGGAGATTCATCCGGGGGCGCGTGAGTCTCCACGTAGTCGAGGATCTCTATCGGGAGGTAGGTCTGGGCGCCCATTCCGACCTCCGATATCATCTACCGTGTACTTAGATTTATTTTGTACAAAATAGCCAAAGACCTTTAAGTACGAATTTCGCCACATGAGTCCTCACCATGAGCGCGACCCAAGAGAGCGGCGCCTACCTCGGGGGCATCGGGGTGATGCTCGAGGTATCCAACGTCTGCGCCGCCTGCGGACAAGTCCACGAGGGACGGAAGTTCGGCCTAAAGCACCGGGCCCCTCGCGAATGCCCTCGGGTCGTGATGGGCCGTTTCCCGGTCGTAAGCCTTCCGAACCGCCTGGAGGAGGCCCCCGTGAAGGTACCTTCCCAGCGCAAGGTCCGCGATTCTGGGTTGCCGGGGAACGTCGACCCCCTCACGGTGGTCTCTCTCTCCGTTCCTCGGACCTCAGCGGACCTCGTGCGGGGCCGGGCCCTGGGGGTTCCCTGGCTCCCCCCGCCCGACCTTGGGGAGGTCTACTGATGCTGCGCGCCGAACGGCCCCGCTTGGCACCCGATGAGAACGCATCCGAAGGCGCCCAGCTCAACTCCCGCGAGCTCCTTCTTGCGGTCGCGCCCCCGCCCGAGGATCACTCGTTTGCCCTCACCGGGTGGCCCAGCTGGCTCGTGCCCACTTACCGGTCCGGCGGACACCGACTCGAGGTCCGCCTCCTGGAGGACGAGCGGTAGGCCCTCTTCGGGCCTTCCGACCTCACGATGACCTGACCCCCGCGGGGTTCCCGGCTCTGCGGGGGTCGAATTTTTCCCGCTGCCCTATGCGGCCTGGAGAGCTGGTCTCCCAGAGCCTCACGCGGCCAGCGTAAAGCAAAGATACCCGCGTCCCGTGGCCGCGTCAGAGGCAACGGGATGGCGGATTCCAAGTGCTCGGTATGTGGGGGACCGCTCGAGGCAGGGTTCGTGACCACGACCAACGGTTCCGGCCTCTTCTGGTCGCGTCAAGCGACCTCTACGCGCCTCCGCCCGAAGGGACTGGAGGTCCTCGTGGGCACCGGGTTCTCCGGAACGTACTCGGCGAACCTTCCCGGCCTGAAGTGCGCCAAGTGCCACACGATCCTGCTTTCCCTGCCCGAAGGGAAACCCTAGCCCGACGGGTCGACCGGCCTACTTTTCCCCGCCCACGGAGAGAGAACCGACCAGAACGGGTGGCGACATCACCTGGTCCGAGAACGCGGGTCGCGAGCCCACGGCCTCGAGCCGGGTCATAAGGGAGGGCGCCCCCTCGGCCGCGAGCGCGATGCCGCCGACGGTTCCCCCACGGATTGATTCGGCGAGCTTCCCGCCCCGGATGCGGTAGCCGAGGCGGATCTCGCCCCCAAAGGCCCCCGTGATGGGGTCGGGGGCGGACCATCCGATCTGCTGGATCCAAATGCCTTCGCGGGCAGCTTCCACGATCTCGGCGTCCGTACCCCCATCCCCCGGGGCGAGAACGATCGTGGACGGGGAGACGGTCGGAGGCTGCAGGAAACGATACCAGGTTCGGAACCCCGACGATAGCCCTCGGAACCCGTTACCTGTCGAGTGCGCGCCGAACGCTCCTGCGTGGAGCGTGTCGTAGAGGAGGTCCGCCACGACCCCATGCTCGAGAAGCGTCCGGCGGCGCTGCGGGACCCCTTCATCGTCCACTCCGGAGGACATCGGGGCCCATGCGAGACGGCCGTCATCATAGACGGTCGCGAGGTCGGACCCGAGCTTCATGCCCGGCTGCGGCGCCACCTTCCGCAGCTGGGCTTCGCCCGTGAACCGTCCGCCGAACACGACCGGGAAGATGCCCGCGAGGACCTGCGGCGGCAGCACCACGGGCATCTCCCCCGTAGGTGGGGGCTTCCCCCGACGGACGTCCTCCGCGTAGCGGCACCACCTTCCCGCCCGCACGCTGAGCTCGGCCGGTAGGCTGCGGCGATTCGAATCGTTTAACCAGTACTCCCCGGGCGGAGGTCCTTCGGGTCCGCCGAACGCCTTGACCGCGACCTCGAGGTCGATCGTCGTGTGCCCGTACCCCGTTCGCAGCCCTGCGGAATTGGAGATGGAAGTGTTGGAAAGGGTCGCCCGGACCGACCCGAAACTGATCGTGAACTCCTTCCGGCCTTCGAACGCCGCCCGGAGGGCTGCGACGTAGGTCTCTAGGGTATCCATCGGGTACTCCCACAGTTTCCGGTCGAACACCTCAACGATGCCGCCGTTGGCCCCCTGGCCGGAGGGCAGCTCGAGCTGGGGCGCGGGAAACAGGGCGTATCGAGCGGCCCGCTCGGCGTCCTCTTCCGCGGCTGCGACCCCCTCCGGCGAGAGGTCGTTCGAGGCCTGGAAACCGATCCCGGTCCCTTCGTCGTGCTTCCGGAAGACCCTGAGCCCGTAGCCGAGAAGGGTGATCGGCCCCCGGGTCATCTCGACCTGGTCGCCGGCGAAGTGGATCTCGTAGCGCCGGATCCGCTCGCCGAACACCTCCCACGGCTCCTTGCCGGCCAGGTTGTCGGCCACGCGGAAGGCGACCGCGTCGCCGGGTCGAGAGAGGCTCATGCCCGGCCTACCACCGCGGTGGCCAGCAGGTACGGTCCCCCCGCAGAGTTGGGCAGGAAGTCGGTCCGGCCCTTGCCGCAGCTCCCCGTGTCGAGCGCGAAGTCCTCCTTCCCGCTGAGACCCCGGATCGAGGTCAGGAATTCGAGGACCCGGCCGGAGAGGGCCATCGAGCTCACGAGGTCCGTGACCTTCCCGTTCTCGATGAGGTGCCCCTTTCGGGCCTTGATCTGGATCTGGCCACCCATGGGGTCCTCGATCCCGGCTGCCCCGGACTCGAGCACGACCCCGTTCCCGGCCTCTCGCACGAGCTCGTCGAGCGTACTTTCCCCTGGTTCGATGTAGGTGTTCGTCATCCGAACGAACGCACGGCTTAGGAAATCGGACCGGCGGGTGTTCCCGGTCGGGACCGCTCCCAGGGCCGCGGCCGTGCTCCGGTCGTGAAGGGCACCGATGAACCGGCCGTGGTCGACGAGCACCGTCCGCTGTGCGGGGTGCCCTTCGTCGTCGCAGTAGATCTCGCTCCACGCCCCTGGGTATGCCCCATTGTCAACGATGGTCAGGATCTCCGGAGCGAGTATCTTGCCGAGCATCGGCTGGAGGTACGAACGATTTCGGACGAACTGGTCCGCTTCGGCCCCGTGACCGAACGATTCGTGGGCGAAGTACCCGGTCAGGCTCGGGGCCAATAGGACCGTCATCTTACCGGCCGGGGGAGCCTTCGCCCGGAGAAGGTCTCGGGCGTTCTCCCCGGCCTTCCGGGCGTTGTCCGGGGTCAGCGACTCTAGGATCTCCCGTCCTCCCACCCCTCCGTGGATGAAGCGGTCGGACTCGGCGCGGCCGTTCTCGAACGCGACCGCTTGGACGGCGCCCCGGACGCGACAAACCCCTTGGAAGCAGCGGGCAGCCGCGGAGTTGAGGTACAGGCGCTCATCCCGCCGCCAGCTGATCTGGACCTCGGTCTCGTGGATGTCGGGGACCCCGGTCGTCCACGAGAAGACGTCCCGGACCAGTTTCACCATCTCCTCCTCGGTTCCCTCCTCCATCGGGCGGGTGGTCGGGGTGACCTTCTCGATGCGGGCCGTGGAGGAGACCCCCGGGGGGTTCTCATGCGCGGGCCGCTGGGTGAGAGCCCGCTCGATCATCCCCTCGGCGGACCGCAGCGACGCCGTATCCAGGCCCGATACCGAGACTTCGGTCCATCCGCCCCCGGTCCAGGCCCGGAAGACCGCTCCTCGGAGACGCGGAGGTGTCTGGAAGGTGGTCGTGCGACCATCGTAGCGAACGGAGAGACCCGCGGCCGCTTCCGCGAGGACCTCGATGAAGGGGCCCCGCTGTGCCAAGCGTGCGACCGTGTGCTCGAGATTGCCTTCGGCGTCGGAGAGCTCTCCCATCCGCGTCGCCCTCGAAAAGTGCGTAGGGGGATAACCATGATGCCGCCCTACGGGGCCACGGCGGAGCTAGGTTCCGGCTACGGCCGGGCCGGACCGAGCGGCTATAGCAGGGGACGGTGTCGGGCGCTCGTGCCGAGTCACTCCGCCCCCAGAGAATTCGGTCTCCTGGGATTCGACCACGTTGACGTCCGCGTTCGGGACCGGACCAAAGCCAAGCGGTTCTTCGTCGAGCAGCTGGGCATGGATTTGGTCGGCGAGGGGTCCGACCACACGCTCCTCCTCTTCGGGGATCAGGTCCTGGGCCTCCACGATGCGAAGGACGGCGAGACGCTCGGCGGGGTCGACCACATCGCGTTGCGGGTCAGCGAATGGACCGGACTGCGTAGCCGGGTAGGCCGGGCCCGGGTCGTTATCACCGGGGAGCAGGAACGCGAGGACTCGCGGTCGCTCTACCTACGGGGCCCCGAGGGGATGCGCATCGAGCTGGTTTGGCGCCCGGACCCCAGCATTCACGTCTATCGTCCCACATCGCCCCCGCCCCCGCCACCCCCTGAACCCGAAGAGTGACCCCCCCGGGGGTCCGGGCGCAACTAGGAGCCTGGGTTCTCCGCAAGGGACGGCGGTAACGGCGGTACCAGGGTCAGCCATTCCTCGTACTGCGGGGCCTCTCCCTTGAGGGCCCGAGAAAAGACCTGCATGATGTCGTGCGTGATCGGTCCGGGGGTCTTCGTTCCGATCGGATAGTGACCGACCTCCTTGATCGGGGCGATCTCGGCGAACGTTCCTGTGAAGAACGCCTCGTCCGAGGAGAGGAGTTCGTTCACCGAGAGCTGCTTCTGGACGACCGGGAGGCCGAGGTCGCCCGCGATCCGAATCACGGAGTCCCGGGTGATCCCGAGCAGGATGTCGGAGTCGAGCCCCGGAGTGTACACCGTCCCGTTGCGGACCATGAAGATGTTCTCCCCCGTTCCCTCGGCCACAAACCCGCGGCCGTCGAGAAGGATTGCCTCCTCGTAGCCGTCCTTGGCCGCGTCCGCGGCAGCAAGGTAGCTGTTGAGGTAGTTCCCCGAGGCCTTGGCGAACGACGGAATGGCCGTGGAGGGAGGCTTCCGGAAGGGGGAGATCTTGGCACGGACCCCTGCCTCGGAGCCTTCGCCGAGGTACTTCTTCGCAGGAATGACCCCGATCGCGAGGGAAACCCTTCCCTTCAGGTTCTTCACGCCGAGCGCCGGCTCGCCCCGGTAAACCAGTGGCCGGATGTAGGATGGCAGGATATCGTTCGCCGCCTGGGTCTCCAGGATCGCCTGCTCGACCTCGGGCGCGGTGAACGGCATCGGCATGTGGTAGAACTTTGCGGAGATGCAGAGGCGCTCAACGTGCTCTTTCAGACGAAAGATCGCCGGCCCCCGCGAGGTGGCGTAGGCCCGTATTCCCTCGAAGACGCCCACCCCGTAGTGGAGGGTGTGGCTCAGCACGTGGACCTTGGCATCGTCAAAGTCGACGAGGC
Organism: uncultured Thermoplasmata archaeon; assembly: GCA_963735185.1. Lineage (GTDB taxonomy): Archaea > Thermoplasmatota > Thermoplasmata > Lutacidiplasmatales > UBA184 > Lutacidiplasma. The sequence goes on along the minus strand of CAVTJV010000005.1, from coordinate 202,237 downwards.
GCCCATCCATCCAGATCTTCTTCCCGTCTGCTGCCATCATGAGCGCATCGTTCCGAGGAATCTCGGGACCTCCGGACCTTCCGAAGGGGGTCTATCGTAAAAGTCCTCCCTGTTCTAAGCCGACCCAAGCGCTCCATCTGTCCATTCTTCGCCCGGACCCTCCTCGAGGCAACCCACCGAGGACCCGACCAGTCTGACGAACCGCCCAGATTTGGCCCGACCCAGCCCACCCTAGATGGGCGTCCACCCAACGCCACAAGGGGGGTCGCCGAGAGGGGTTCGAGTTCACCTTGCCGTTTCGAACCCGTCCGGAACCTCCGGTTCCTTGACGATTTCTGTCAGGATATGCATATGCATATACATATGCACATCTAATCGCGGTGGTAAACTCTAGTAGCGGAGTGATCCCGCTCCTGGGTCGGCTGTCAGGGTCTCCCACCCGACGGTCATGCCCCCCAGGTTGGCGGGATGCACTTCTTCAAGCGCATCGCTTTGTGTATTACGTGTGGTGTGTTGTTACGTATACAGCGATATTGTGTAATCTGTTACTGTTACCTGACCCTAGGCCGCGGGGCCCTGGGGACTCCATCGCGTAGCAAGGACGGTGTGTCCGCGTCAACATTCTTAACGGAGGAGTCGATGCTCGCTTCTAGGTTTCGTCATGCCGAGTGCGAAGGTTGGCAGAATGATCGCTGCGGTAATCATTCTGGTAGGAGCGGTGTTACTGATCGCCGCGGTTTTCACGCCGTGGTACGCGGAACAGGCCTCGGCGACGCTATCGGGGCAATCGGTTACGATTACCCGGAATGCCTACGTTGGACTGCCGTCGTCGAACGGGACGCTGCAGTACGCGTGCAGCGGCCTTCCATCGAGGATCTCGTGCCTTTCTCAGACCTCCTATAGTCAGGTGGATTCCAACAACACCGGCAACCTCGCGGAAGCCGTCTATTTCATGGCGATAGCGGGGTTTGTCCTCGGGCTCATTGGCGGGATCATCGGCTTGATGTCCCGAGGCAACCCTCGCAGAGCCACTCCCGCGTTCGCCCTCGCAATTGTTGCGATGATCTTGGCGATCGCTGCTGTGGGGGTCTTTGCGGTAGCGCTGCCAGGAGCTGTCTCGAGTGACACTCCGGGGCACACAGGCAGCGGGCCGTGGTCGTCCTTCATTGGGTCCTCGAACGGCACGTCGTTCGGAGTCCCGGTATCGGGAACGGTCACCTGGGGTCCCGCCATCGGTTGGTACCTCGCTCTTGCGGGTTTCGTCGTGATGCTGGTGGGCATCATCCTAATCCTACTGTATCGTAAAGATCCACCCGCGCCGGCGCCCGCAACGGTGCCAGCCCCCATGGGCGCCCCTGCCGCGGCCCCCCCTTCGGCCCCATAGGTTGGAAACGCTCTGGACCCAACCCGTTCCTCCCCCCTTTTCGTTGCAAACAGGCTTCTGGCGACGTCCGAATCTGGCCGTATAACTCGTGTTATACGCCGCTCCGTTAGAGAATCCCTTGGGCCCAATGAGCAGGAGCTCCAATTCTCATCTATGAAGCCACCCTGAGTAACGGTATAATCGTAACAATAAGTCCTAAACGTTCTATTTCACGAGAGCAAGGGTTCTGGAGGTTGATTGGCCTCCCGGGCGGGTCCGAACCCAAAAATCGCTCCGGAGGGCCTTTCCGACGCTCTCTGTCAGGGGTCTCATCATTGTGTAACCCGTAAAATGACCGTACGGTGCGTTGTATACGGTATGGCCATTACTTAGTATTATGACGGGTGAGGTGTGTGATCTTGAACCTCCACTTGCCCGGGTCGATTGCTGTCTCGTGCGTGAAGAGCTCGTCGCAACCGTTCGCTTCGAGCGCGCCCAGCATAGCAAGTACGTGAGGGGGTGTCTTCTCGCTCCCCTTGCCGAGCCTGCGCCCGGCCTGCTCCACGGCCCGGCCATCGATGGGGAGCACCGTGATCTTTCGACGGAGCCGGTCGAGGGCCTCCCGTCGGGCCACACGGACTTTCGGGGGACCGCGCGCGGCAAGGTAGGAGAGCTCGAGGAGGTTGACCTCGGTAGTCGCGAGCTCAACCCCGCGAAGCCGGGCCAGGAGATTCAGCGTCCTCCGGTCCCCCTCGAGGAGGGCCAAGAGGACCGAAGTATCGAGGCCCTTCATCTGCCTCGCGTCCCTCGGGCCCGCAGTGTACGGAGAGTGGCCCGGTCGACCCGGCCCCCCTTTCTTCCCCACTGGCCGACAAGCTCCGAAAGGCCCTCCCGTTGGTCCAGAAGCCGACGGAAGAGCGCCGTGAAGCTCTCACCGGCTCGTTTCTCGCGGGTCAGGGCATCATACACGACTCGCTGAACAGCGACGTTCCGAGATGACATACATATGAATATGCATATACAGTACATTAACATTGTCCATAACCCGGTCAATCGAGCGGTCACCGTGTGAAGGCATTATCTCCGTCGGAGGCAAGGTGCCCCACGGGTCGGATGCCGTCCGGCCGCGACCCGCGAGCGTCGAAACGCACGAAGATTGTGCACCTTCAAACGGGCTCACGGTTCACGCTGAACGTGACCGTTCCCGCTGACTAGCATGAGCCTCATGCCGTCGGTTCAGGGAGTCGTCACCTTGAACGTCCCGACCGCGGTCTGACCACCGACGTCCGTCGCGACCACGGAGGTCCCTGAGGTCCCGCTTGGCACCGAGAACGTGCAGTTGAACGACCCTGTCGCGCCCGTCGTCAAGGAACCGCTCGAACAGCTAGTGATCGCCACTCCATCGAAGATGAGCCCCACCGTGCTCGACACTGAGAAGCCCGTCCCGAACACCGTTGCCGTGGCGCCCACCGGGCCCTGCGTCGGGCTTACGGTGATCTTGGGCGTCTTCACCCAGAACTGCCCAGTCGCTCTCTGACCACCCACGTCCGTCGCGATTACCGACGTCCCCGAGGTTCCGGACGGAACTTTGAAGGCACAAGTGAACGTCCCCGTTCCACTCGTCGTCAAGGAGCCGTTCGTGCAACTTGAAATCGTCACTCCATCGAAGACCAAGCCTACCACGCTCGATACCGAGAAGCCCGTCCCGGCCACCGTCACTGTAGCGCCTACCGGGCCCTGCGTCGGTCTCTCGGTGGTCGTGGGGGTTGTCACCTTGAAAGTCCCGGTCGCAGTCTGGTTGCCGATGTTTGTTGCAATCACCGACGCCCCCGAGGTTCCGCTCGGCACCGCGAACGTACAGCTGAACGACCCCCACGTCCCACCCGCCGCCAGGGAACCAGCCGTGCAGCTCGTAACCGTCACTCCATCGAAGACCAAGCCTACCGTGCTCGATACCGAGAAGCCCGCCCCGGCCACCGTCACTGTAGCGCCCACCGGTCCCCGGCCCGGCGTCACCGTGATCACAGGTGCCGTCGGGCGGTAGTTCGCGGTGAATGTACCATTCGCGCTGATTACCATCTGCCCCTTGCCCGCAATCCAGCTGATGATGTGGATTGCCCCCACCCGGGTCCAGTTCCAAATGGCGTACCCCTTGCAGCCGTTGAAGCTGAATGTGTACGGAGTCGACGAAGGAACGACCGTCGCGGATTGCCCGTTGTGGTAAACCGTTCCGTTGAGCACGACGCCACCGCATGTGGAAGGTGTCGTGACGACCTGGACCATAGCGGTCGGCGGGTAGGTGAGCGTCACCTGCTTCGAATAGAGCATCGCTATGCACGAGTCATGGATGTGAACGAGGTAGAGCCCAGGGTTCAAGTAGTTCTGGGATCCGAGGAGCGTGATGTTCGCTTCAAAGGTCGCATTCGTGGTCGAGTTATCGTACACCCACTCCTGAGCCCAGACGACGCCCGTCTTGTTTTCGAACTCGATGTAGAAGGCTCGGCCCGCCACGTCCCCGCCCAGATACATCGTGTAGGTCGAGCCAATAAACTCATGAGCGGGACTCTCCGATTCAAGAGCGACGTACGGCGCAGGCTCAAAGATGCTCGGCAGCCAGAGGTTGTGCGCCGTCGTGTTCGTGGGGATGGTCCACGGTCCTTGAAGAAAGCTCCCGTTGGCGGAGAACGTAAGGTTCCAACTCCAGCGCCACTCAAGTTTGAGAGTGCCGTACGGGGATCCCGCCATGATGGCGAGCTTTTGGGTGGTGAGAGTCGCGTTCTTGGACGGATTGAACGTGAAGGTACTGGTCACGAGTTTGTTGAAGCTGAGGCGAGTCCAGTTGCCGCTTGTGAGGGCAAAAGTGTGGTTGTTGAACGTGATTGGGAAACTTCCGCCGCCCTCCAACGGCAACGTCACAAATACGGTGGGAGTGTACACCGTGAGGCCAATTACCGGCACGGTCGCGGACTTCACCTCGAATTCGAAGGTGACGTTCACGTGGTCGCCATTCGTCGCTCTCGTCGAGGGATTAGAGTCCGGAATGAGGAGCGAGGCCGGCGGTGACCACTGATTGCACCCCGGCGCAAACGCCGGCTCGAGCTGTCCCGAGCCGGTAGGCGAATTGGGAACTCCAGTGATGCTCCCGGACGATGGGGCGCCGAGCAAGGACAGGTATGCAGCCACCACGAGCACGACGACCACCGCCACCGCGAATCCGACTCCGGCTTGTCGGCGGCGAGGAGAGACGGTCGCCCTGTTGACTTCGGGTCCGGGCGATAATCGACAATCAAGGGGAGATGCTACTGCTATTCGATCAGGGGGTTCATTCGGCACGGGTTATCCGACGTGCGAAGACCGACTTGGGTGCATAAGCTGGAGCATTGGGCTCCAAAAGTTATAGTATATAACCGAACCACTCGGAGACCTTGGTCGCTGGGGGTAGGGCGGTCCCGGACTTGCGCCCTGGGGGCGTAGTCGGTGGCACGGACGAGTGCCTCACCCGCGACCATCGTTCGACCTTTTGCCTGAAGGCTGAGTGGAGTTCGTCGAGCTCTCGCATCCCACCCTGCAACGCTCGCCCCGTTGAGGGTTCGCCACGATACTCTCTTCCGCCGAGCCCTTGTTTCCAAAGGGTTCGGAAGTGGGTCCCGATTGAAACCAAGGGGCCTCGTTAGCTTGAATCATCACGAAGGTGATTCTCTGCCGACCGGCCCCTCGGTGTGTCGCAAGGGTCGTTTGCGCCGAGAGATCGTCCCTGATGTGATGGATCGGCTCCTTGAAGGATTGTTAGTTCCGCACAGAGCACTGGCACGTCATCTAGTTCGACCCGCCCTTCCGCCGATTGGGGTACCGTCGGAACCACTAAAGATACTAGTCGTACATTCGCATCAGAGGGCGGATCCCGTGCACCCATTGGTAGGTTGCCCGGACTCGGGCAGGACTTCCCGACTGAGTTCGCGCGCGACCCCCATGTGGTTCCAGCGAGTTCGGTCCCTACTCGTCCGCGGCCACCACAATCGAGGGATTGTGCGCAAGGTTGTTGAGCTTCCTGAGCCGCTTCACTTTCTGACGGAATTTCGTATCCTTGCCGACCTTTCAAGTTTTCGCCGCCCGGAAGGAGACCTCCTCGTCGGGGGAACGTTCCTTCGATATTGACTTGATGATCGGCTCGCGACCGGCGGCCGTCTTTGGACGGTCGGGAACCATGTCTCGCCTCTGCAGACGTGACTTCTCGGACGCGAGAGTTCGAGGTCGTTGAACTTCTGACGGGTCGGCACTGTGAGCCTTGCGAGCCGACCGTCCGCCCAGCCGTGGCAGAGTGTCGACGGCCGTCTGATTGAGCTCACGGATGACCAGACGGCTCCAGTCGCGGACCGGCGGACAATTCTGACGGCCTTGGGTGGGAGGAAACCCCGCATCGAAAGGGGGGCGACAACCGCCCGCTTACGAACGGCGGGATCGCGGGCGGCCGGTGTCAACCTACTGATGCGATGGATTTCGGAGGGAGGGAACTCTTGGACCCACGAATCGTGGAGGCGATTCTTCTTCCTCAGCACGCGCCATGGTTCGCCCGTCTCCTGAGGCGAAATCAGGTCACCGGTTTCGAAACTGAATCAGGCAACTCCAGGATGCCTGCGAGCTCGGCGCAAACGGAGAACAGGCGGCGGGCAGTGACCATGTCATGCGATGGGCCCGAGCTACGTGAAATACGCCGGTTCGAGAAGTATTCTCCCGAAATGTGGGCGATGGACGGGTCGGTCGCCACGAAGAGCGGAGTTTGCGCACCTTTCCACTCGCTACGGCCCAAGAACAACCCCACGCAGCGGAGCCCGAGCGCGAAGACTCCGCCGCTATTCTTCGCGAATCCGGAGTGAACCCAACCCGGGTGGACCGCGTTCACCGTGACCCCGGATCCTTGAAGACGGCGCGCGAACTCCCGGGTAAGGAGAATCAGCTCGAGCTTCGACCGACCATAGACCTGGAACCCCCGGTACCTTGCCGAGCTTTGTAGGTCGTCTAGAGTCGCCTCGTAACCTTTGTGCGCCCTGGACGCTACCTGAACCACCCGGGCTGGCGCGCTGGCTTGAAGGCGGCCTGCGAGAAGTGAGGTCAGGACGAACGGAGCCAGGACATTGAGCGCGAAGGTCCGCTCGAGTCCATCCGCGGTCACCTCTCGTTTGGCAAAAAAGGCCGCGGCGTTGTTGACCAGGACGTGAACTTGGGGATATCTCCGCAACACCTCGTCGGCCACGTGTCGCATTTCACTTCGAAGCGCCAGGTCGGCCACGGGGAGAGACTCGACCCTGGGATTCCCCGTCTGCCGAGCAATCTCGGCCGCGATTCGGGACGTGCGTTCCTCTCCGCGGCCGATGAGAACCGTAGTGGCACCCATAGTCGCGAGCCCGATGGCCACCTGACGCCCTATTCCGGAAGTCGCACCAGTTACGAGGGCAACCCTACCGACCATCGGCGCGCCCGACTCCAAGCTGTACGTCGGCATCTCAGTGGTACCTGATTCCAGGGTGCCTAATGGCACTATGGGACTCGGAATTGTGGCCCCCTTAGTACGGCTTTGGGCCAAACCCGGTCTCCCCCTTCGACGCGACTGCGGCGTGAAGGGGTTTCTCCGAGAGAGAGTCCCTCAATTCCGAGCATACCGGAATGACCTAAATGCGGCGCGCAGTTCCTTTACAGCACCTAGGCGTCTCTAATCCGGCTCGGTTTAGACCTTCTCTCAGAGCCTCCATCACACAGTCTCCTCGCCGAAATCCAGCCCCTAGCAATGCCGAACCTCGTTCTATCGGCAAGCGGCGCATTCGGGGAGTGGGTTAACTCATCGAGTGCCGCATGATCAGCCTGCTCCCCCGATTACCTTGACCCTCTACGAAAGGCCGAGACCCCAGTCCATGTTCGCATCTCCCGTGGACTTGACCGATCAGCTCAATCCACACGAGTGTCCGATTCAAGTCCATTGTCGCCAAAGCCGCCTTTTGTGATGATGCTATCACCCTTGCTGGACCTCTTATGCGGGATCGACGACCGTCAACCGTCCGGTTGGCGATTCAAGGACATCGTATGAGAGTTGAATTCGGGCGGATGCGCAAATCGTAGGCTGGCTCTACTTCAGAAGGGGTTTCCCCCATCCACTCATCGAATCCGTTCTATCCACATATCGTAACCGAACATGGAACCATTGGGGGTTATGGTCAGCACGACCGTCTCCCCCGCGTCATTCACATCGAAGTCCACGACACCGGAATAGTGTCCCGTCGCTGTGAGCGAGGCGAGAACAACGGTCCCGCCTAGGGCGATCATCGGCACGGCGATAGCCGATACGGCGGTGCCGGCTTCGTCCGTGAAAGCGATCTTCGGGATTGTGCTGCTGCCGGAGGTGGTCACATTGACGTAAAAGTGAGCTCTATACGAACCCGCCACAGGGGGCGGTTTGAACAGTAGGCTTTGAATAGTAGTCTGTCTAGAAGCATTCTTCTCCGCTACAATAACTGGGTTCGAGAACCCGGCGACAACGTTGGTCGCATTCGATGCATAGTGGGTATTTGCGAGGAACTGCGCGGCCGTGATAGCACCAAGAAGGCTAATTCGCCCGCCGATGAAACATCCGAGCGGAGCTACGCTTACTAGGGGTACGTTGCCCGCCGACTTGAACGTTGTACCGCCGAAGAGGTTGATTACGGTGGCCGCTTCGTTGCCTTTGATGAACGCAGCAGGGGACCCGATCATCAGGTCGAAGCCGCCCTTGTAGTTGATGACGGTAGGGCCCTTCGAGTTGTTGTTCTGGATGTGAACGCTTCCGCTGTTGCCGTTGAAATACGCGTTATCGAGGTTCAATACGCACGGGAAGGCTACGCCTCCCCAGATCATCGTTGCGCCCTGCACATTGTTGTTAGTAAGGGTGATCGTGCTCGCCACGCCCGGACCGCCAACAGTTGTTCCCCAAAGGTTGATAGCTTGGCCCAGGAGGGCCATCAGATTATATGGCCCGCCGCCGAGGAAGTTGACGTTCCCGGCGGGGACGCAGGCTCTAACACTCCCGGCTTGGCATCCTATCAAAGTGAGATTCTCAATCCCATCTCCGTGGATGTCAGTAATCAGGGAGCCATTCGTCCCTAGGAATGGAAGGACGCGAAACTCCTGGAGTATCACCAGGTTTCCCGCTTCGGCGTAGGCGGGATACCCGACACGCCATTCGGGTTGTAGGCCAGATCCAATCCCGTGCCCCAGAATACGCCCGGGCCATAGTTTATTTCAAGACCGCGCCAACGACTGACGCGGAGAGGGACTGTATTGTAGGCGAACATCGGGAGGCTGGAATCCATCGTCGGCGCGCCGCCTCCCGGATAGACGACTGTAAGAGAATCGGACGGGCCGAGAAGGTATTTTCCCGTTTGCGGGGTCGTGGTCGCGCCGTTGTACTCCTGGAGGATACCTGCTGGGCTAACTAGGCCCCCGCCCACCGTAGCCGAACCGGATGTTTCGGTTCCGTGTATAACGCGGACGTACTGCGGCGCTCGGCTGGTGTTCGTATAGACGAAAGGAGAACCCGTTGGTAAAATCGATGCCTGGAGTCCCGTTTGTGGACGTATCTGGGTCGAACCCTCTCCCGCCCCTTCGACTACTTGATTGCCAGATCTAATGAGAATAGGGACAGGTGCTGTGCCGGAGTTCCATAACTTGAAGGTGCCTGGCAGGAATTGTACCACCGCCGGGCTTGCCGGGCTGTATGGTGGTGTTACGGCGGCGTTGAGAGCGGCTTGAATCGCCGCCGCACAATCCGTCCCCGCTGTGTCACCGGATGTCGGATTCGTTCCGGGGTCGAAGTTTGCTCCGGAACCCTTCTTAGGACCTATAGTTATAGCCGTCAATCCCGAGGTGGCTAACGCTACAACTGCGGGGAACCCCGCTTGGAAGGCCGGCGTCGCCGTCGGCATGGCTTACGTTCCTTCCAAAGTGGAGTTGTAAGGATTCGCCGTCACGGAGCTTCCCAACGCGTCGCTCGCGAGCGAAATCGGAAGCGAATCATCGGCCGACGGAATAAAGTCGACGGAATTCAACGGCCGCAGCGCGAGCGGTCCTTCCATACGGGGCGACTGGGCTGCTCGTAATTAAGCCCTGGGCCGAGGGTATCGTCCGAGAGGACGGTCCGAAAGAGGAATGCTTCGTAACACCAGGAGCCAAGCCCGCCCGAGCTTTGCAAGTAATGTGGGTTGTCGAACCGCCCGTTTCGGAATCCCACCTCGTGGTCCATCTTCTATCAGCCCGGTTGCGCAGCATTGAAACAATCCCAATCTGCCGGACCTGCGGCGCGTTGGTCGACCTGACTCGGCGGAACGAGGTAATGCCGGTGGTCTATCGCGGTGTGTTGGGTCGCGACTGTGGGGTCATCTGCATCTTAGAGGGGTCAGAACAAAACGTGGAAGGCCGTTCGAACCAGACTTCCGTGGAGCCCGTGGTCGCGCGCGGTCAACAACATAGCGCGCGGGCCTAACGGAACGAAGGGAAATCGGGGCGATTCCTGTTCCTGTTCGTAAGAAGACGTGAGTCACCATGGACGCGGGCCAATACTTTCGCTTCTCTTGAGCAATGAATCACAGCAAAGCAGGGCTCGAGGTGCAAGCTTGGTCGTGCCGATTAGACCAGTTTCCAGGCCCCGTCGAGGGACGTCTAGGTCTGGGACTTGGCGTAAGCTTTGTACACCCCTCCGAATTCTGGTACGGACCCATCCCTGCCATCAAGGGTCATTCCAGGATAGTCGGAGCGCTTGGTTGCGCTTGTCGTCGTTATGTTCTTCCACGGTCCTTTTGAGAATTCTTACGTGCCTTTGAGATCGCGGGCGCCAGTGCTGAGGGGAGTGCCGCCGAACAGCAGGATTAGACCGTCCTTGGCGTAGTACGCAATTCCGGCATCTACACGTGTCCTCTCGTCAGGCTGGAGGGCGGGATGAGATGGATCTTATGAGGACCCGCGACCGTAGAGAACCTTTCGGGTTGCATTGCTAGTTGTTACACCTGAATGGGGTCACTGACCCGACAACCCGGATTCCCATAGTCTAACAACCGGTGGGGAGACGGTCAGGGCTTCGATTCAGGGGGTGGGTCAGCCCCATTGAGATCACGCGACGTTCCTGCGGGAGGCGCAGAACGACGGTATGAATTCGATGTCCGCTCTGTCATAGCATGAACTGGTGAACCTCCCGGACTGATGCCTTTGTTCATTGGGCTGGACGGGTTGGTATGGAGACATCTCAAGGGCGCTAGGCCCGAACCGAGGAAACCCGCGTGTGACCCAGATCGGGTAGCGGCGTGAAGCCCGGAGCTGATACCAGCGATCGACGCGCCGACGTCTGAACGGCCAACGTACTGTCTTGATGAAGACCCGGGCAAGTCGCACACGTGTCGGAAGGCCCCTCCGTATCCCCGGCACCGGTGGGCAACCCCGCGGTTACCGTCGCGCAACGCAATGCTGAGGATGTCCCCGAGGAGGTAAGACCTGAGGTCTGGGCAGACTCCACGATCGGGATGCGTATAGCGAGGTAGAGGGGACGCGTATCCCAGCTGCGAAGAGGGGACACGCCGGATGCGAGGCCCTCGTCCGGCCCCTCCGGGAATGCCCACGGTTCCTCGAGGAATGCTCGTCCACCCACCCGAACCTCGTCTGACAGGGTGATTATCCTGAACGCGGCTCTCAGCCTGCCATCACCGCTGAACCGACGTTCGTGTTCTTCCGGACTGGACCGCGCGGAGGACCAAAGACTCAACGACTGGGGAGAGTGAAGGGTCCTCGAAGCGGTGAGCGATTCGAATCGCTCCCTGCGAGAGGCGGGACCATTCTGCCGCGTCGGTCATCCATCGGGCCAAGGTGCGCACGTACGCCTCAACGTCGCCGAAAGGGACCCTTACACCGTTGATGTCCTCCTCAATCGCGAGTGCCGGCGTCCCTTTGTTCGTGACGACCGGCACGCCGTAAAGGCCCGCTTCTGGAATCGTCCAACCAAATCCCTCGATTGGGCTGTGGATGCTCAACGCCTTTGCGGAGGTCAAGATTGCGTTCTTCTCCGATTCCGCGGCGTTCAGCACAAGCGAAATCTGGGCGGTGGAACGCGACCGAGCGATTCGCGATCGAAGCTCTGTCAGGTACGCGGCGTTGTCCTCACGACCGAGCAGCACGAGCTCGGCGTCGGGAACAAAATCGGTCAATCGGTCTAGTACGTCGATCGCCTCTTCGAACCGTTTGAGCGGCTGAAATTTCCCGATACTCACGAACCGGTTCCTCCTTGCCGCGAACGGAGGGAGGGATGCCGGGTTCCCCCCTCCCGTTACCTTGGGAGTGTGGACGACGACATGATCAGGCGATACTCCGGTGGAAATCAGCCATTGCCGTGTGCTCTCAGACGGAGTAATGAGGAATCGACGACGGTAGGCGCGCACCAAGATCGTCTGAAGCATCGAGGCAAGCTGTCGGGCAACGCGACCATAGGATGCGATGAAGAGAGGTCGGTTGTCTTGATACCACATTCCGACGCACGGTCGATGGGAGAGGAGCGGACTGAGGAAGGGAAGACGCTCGGGTCCGATGACTTCTTCGAGGATTACATCGAACCTCCGAGCCGATCCGACGAGAAATCGAGCCCAGACGACGGGTGCGAGGAGGCGCGACGGCGCGAGGCGCTCAATGAGGAGATATCCAGAGCGATCGTGACGAAGGAGCCCTGGAGCACTAGCAGACCAAAGGGTGACCAAGTGGCCCCGAGAGGCGAGTTCGCGTGCGAGGAGGGCCATGTGTAGAGGGCCACCACCCACCCGGGGATGTAGCGGATCGCGTCCCACGACAATCAGGATCTTCATTGGTTGCCGCGCCCCCACTCCATTCAGCTCCGATAGTGGCCGAGTCCCGAAGAATGGGCACGAGTGCTTGAGAGCTTCCCAAGGATCGGAAACGATTCATGAGCCGAGGATGACCCGAAACAGGCCCGGCTCACGTCAGCGTCGCTCACCCATTCGTTGGCGGGACGCGCACGCACACTCATCTGCATACCGGGACAATCGACGCAAGTCCGTGAAGTGAGTGCCGCTGGGACGTCCGTCTACGCTCCCTCGTCGACCCGGGGGGGTCAATTGTAGGCCGGACTGCAATAGCCCTCCTCCCTGTGAACTCGAGCAGCGCCGTAACTAGTATCGACTTAGTCCACGATCGCGCCATGGAAGTATTCTCAGGACGCGGTGATTCGAAGACGCCTTGCAAGCGATGACGACAGTTTGCCATTAGGGTCCAGGCGTTGCTGGATCGTCCTGAAGTCGTTCAGTCTGGGGTAAGACTGAGCGAATCCCTCCGCAGTCTGGATCGCATCCTTGGCGAGGTAGATTCGGCCGCCTGATTCCACCACCGCGCCCTCAATCCCTTGCAACAAGTTAGGGAGACCCTTGTCGACAAGTAGGTCCATCGCGAACGTGCAACCGGAAGTCGGAAAACTCAGCAGTCCACCGCTGGCGGGACCGAACCGCTTCAACACGCCTAGAAACGGGGTCCGGCCCGACAAGCGAACTCGCTCGAGAGCCGATTCTATAACTGTAATCGCACGGTCGTGTGGGACCACGAATTGATATTCCAGGAAGCCGTCGCGCCCGAAAAGTCTGTTCCAATTTCCCACGACATCGAGCGGATAGAAGAATCGATCGATGTCCACGAGTCGGACCACGGCGTTCGGGTTGATTGCGTAATAAACCGCATTCAGGCCACCCAGAGTCCACCTTCGATGAGGCGCGAGCGGAATCGCCAATGGGACAGAGATCCCCCGCCGACGAGGGAAGGCGAGGCGCTCTTTCGAGCGAGGCGCGGCTTCTTCTGCGGTTGCATGGCGGCCGAACATAACCACCGACCTGCCCATACTCGTCCCGCGAGCTGCGCAGTCGACCCAGGCCACGGAGTACTCTTCGGAGCGATCACCCTTCTCGAGCAGATGGAGGGTGTCCTCTAAGGTCTTCGTCTTCTCGAACCGAACGTTCACGTAGGCTGACTCCACAGGCCTGAGGAGAATCCGAGCCCGCGTGATGAACCCTGTAAGTCCCATGCCCCCGATTGTCGCCCAGAACACATCTGGATGCTCCTTGCGGGAGCAGTGGAGCCGGTCCCCCTCCGCCGTAAGGAGCTCGAAGTCCCGGACGAAGTTCGCGAACGAACCCACCAAGTGGTGATTCTTGCCATGTACATCGGCCGCGATTGCACCGCCTATTGTCACTTGGCGAGTGCCGGGCGTTACCGGTAGGAATAGGCCGTGAGGCAGTATCACTTGGAGGATGCGATCGAGGCTGACGCCGGCCTCACACTCTATCGTTTTCAGGTCCGCTGAGAATGCCATGATTCGGTCGAGCCGGGCCATCGACACCACTGCTGCGTTGCCGTTTACCGCGGCATCACCGTAGCTCCGACCCAACCCGCGAGGAATGCATGTGGGCTGGTGGGGGGTCCGTAACATGGCGACGAGATCGGTCTCATCGGCCGGTTCATAGATGTGACAAGTGCGCGGGCGGAATCGTCCCCAGCCCGCCGTATCTTTCGTTACCGTGGCGGAGGGCGTACTCCTAATCGGTAGACCTCGCGCCTCGTCAATCGGCTGAACGATAGGCTGGGTATAACCTGACTCCGAGGATTCGATACGGCGCGAAACTAGAGCTTTCACGTTGAGTTCGTCGCCGTCTCAAACCTGTGCGGTACCGCCGCACGGGTTCGCGCGGACTTATCGATGTTTAGAACAAACGTGACGCTCATATAGGTTCCCTCGGTGAACTATTACCCCTCCCGGATCGACGGTTTGAGGCGCTCGCCAAGACTCGTCGAACGGCCGAAGGACTCCCGATTCCCCGCCTCGGGAAGTCCAAGAAGTAGTGCACTGGGTGAGTTGGGTCTAGACGGACGCACGTTTGGGGCCCCAGGATTTCGTTCTCCAACAGAAGGGCCAGATGACAACGTGCGCTTCTCTCATCAAGATAGAAGGGAATGCGCTCCGAGTCAGTCTGCGCCCGAAATGCCTAATCGGCCCGCTCCGGGGGTTTGTCGGACCCTTTCGTAACCCGATGGGAGATGGCCAGTCGGTGCAAGGGCACTGGCGGCGTCATCGGATCCTTCGTTCATTGGTCCCGATGCCTGAGAACTCGGCTGTGCGAATTCCGATTCGGCCTCCGATGAAGCCATAGTCGCTCAGCCTGGCAAAGGACATCGACCGCAGGCCTGGAGTTGGCGGCAACACCTTGCGCAAGGGATTCATGAGTTGTGGGTGGCGTCGCGCTGCCGATGATGATTGCCAGGGAATTCGAGTTCATCGGCGGCAGCGTGTGGTACCAGCCCCCCTGGTAACCTTCTTCTCCTCCAAGTGTACCTGAAGGTCCAGGATTATGTCAAACAAGATCCCCGGCGAGCGGGTGTCCTCTCGGCCACCAAACATAGTTACAATGGTGCTTGACTGTGCTCGTGCGAAGAATTTCGCGACGAGCGGGGGCGACTTGCTCGCCGAGACACCTGTCATTGACGCTCTCGCCGCCCAAGGAACCGAGTTCCCCCGCGCCGTCGCTTCGGCGAACTGGACGGTTCCCTCGCACTTCTCGATTTTCACCGGCTTTTATCCCAACGTTCACGGGGTCCGCACCTTCCAGAAGCTAACCGTTCCACTCGAAACGACGGCCTCGGCCCTCCGAGAGCGCGGCTACGAGACCGCCATGTTCTCCGAGAACATTCACCTCCTCGGCGGATACGGACTGGAACACGGGTTTGACGTCCAGTGTTCCGTCAAGATCGGAATATCGGAGGAAGAAAGGACCTTTGTCAATGGCATGATTGGAAGGGCAGGGTTTCTCTATTCTTCGCGAGTGCGCAAGTTGATATCGCGTCTACCTCCCCTCATCACTCCACTTTCCTTGCTCTTCCATTCCCAGGAGGTCGCGTTTAAAGAGGAGGTCACAGGCGAGTACGTGGTCACAGGTTTCGATAACTGGCTTGCGAGTCGATCCCCCGATCGTCCTTTCTATGCTTTCTTCAATTTGGTCGATACTCACGACCCTTACGACCTCGTCCCCGATGATGAACGTATCGGGTTCTTGGACCGAGTCTACCTCACCGCCCCACGATTCTACGTGCTCTCCGTTCCCGGTTTTCAATCTCATATGCGGCCAGGTCCGCTCGTTAGGGGGTACGTGAAGTCAATCGAAGCCGCCGACCGAAAGGTCGGCCGGCTCCTGAGACTGCTCGAAAAGCATGGGGAAAAGGAGCGCACTATGGTGATCGTGACGGCAGACCACGGCGAGGCCTTTGGTGAGTTGGGGAACTACTTCCATGGGTGTGGAGCGACCGACTCGGTCCTCCGGGTTCCGTTGGTGGTGAGCGCACCCCGCGGAATCAACATCCCCCGGAAGGTCGACCGCTGGGTGAGCCTCTGCGAAATCGCCTCTTGGGTCAAGGCGGCTGCGGCCGGAGAGGTCCCATACGACAACGACGCCCACGCGCCGTTCCCTTACTCGGCAACAGCGCCCGACTCCACAATTGTCTACGGTGAGGGCGGCCCAGCATCGGACCAGATCCGATCGCTAAAGGGGATCGGATCCGACCAGTCGTGGAATCACCGACTCTTGGCTGCATATCGAGGGGACGAGAAGTTCTTGTTGGATTTCGAGACCGCTGAAATCCTCCGCTGGAAGGGTTTGAAAGATCCCGACATCACGCTTTCGGAGCGCTTGTCAGGAGAGGCGGCTACGATTGCTTACCGCGAGATCTTTGGGCCCTACGAGGCCGCAGAGGCCGCCCGACTGGCCCGAGCCGGTAAGGGTCCCGAGCCGGTCGATGTGAAGATCGACCAACGCTTGCGATCGTGGGGGTACGACTAGACCCATGCGAGCTTTCACGAAGGAACCTCAATGGTAACGAGGCAAGTGCTTGACCAGCGGCCAGAGGCTTCACCGACACGTCGCGGGCCCCAAAGCTTATCATCCGTGCGGCGGGGAAACACACTCTTTACCGATGCACTCTCCTACTAACATCTCAGGTCTCACCAACTCCCAACCTCGGTGACGATGTATGACCAAGCCGGGGTGTTCGATTGTCACACGGATGGAAGACGAGCTTCGGCCTGTAGGGGCTCACTCGCCGATCCTGGAACGAGCGCATACTTTTCGCGCCATCGCATGCCAAATCTCAACATGGGCTTCAGCATGACTACTATGGTGTCTTTATCCGAAGGTGAGCCCACTTGGCTCACACCTTCCCTGCCAGCGCGTCAGGAGAAGGAGAGCGATGGCCCGCGGGATACGCCAAGAGAGGCCGCCCCCGTGGCGCCCATGCCTGGCGCGGGAGAGGAACCTCCCGAACGGATTCGTCGTTCGAGGTTCCGCATCCCTGCCTGGATACCGCGGCCCTCGACTACTGTGTGGGGTGTCGCATTTGCAGCGCTGGTTGAAACGGCTATCCTTGCATGGGTCCAGACGCAGAACTACTTCGGATTCCACTCTCGCCAAGGCGACCTGGGAGCCTACAACCAGGCGTTCTATACAACGGTTCACGGG
Source organism: uncultured Thermoplasmata archaeon (assembly GCA_963735185.1). Classification (GTDB taxonomy): domain Archaea; phylum Thermoplasmatota; class Thermoplasmata; order Lutacidiplasmatales; family UBA184; genus Lutacidiplasma. Next base: position 185,311 of record CAVTJV010000005.1, on the reverse strand, counting down.
CAGGGTTTCTTCTACTATACTGTCAACATCTCGGGAGGCACTAATGGGACCCTCTGGGCGGTTCACTTCTCCCCCACTCTCGTTCTTCTCGTTCCACTCTACGCCATCGCTGCCTCCCCGGTCACCTTGATAATCCTGAAGCAAGCCGCGCTCGCGCTGGGAGCAATTCCTATCTACGGGATAGCGCGGGTTTACTTCCGAGGGGGCGTTGTCCCGGTTCTGTTCGCGGCGCTGTACCTCATCAGCCCGCTTACGATTGCGAACGACTGGAACAACTTCGACCCCGAGTGTTTGGTTCCTCTCCTCCTCCTGGTCGCAATGTACTTCTTCACGGTCGGACGGTTCTGGTCATTCCTAATCTTCTGGCTGCTCACCTTAGGAGTGATGGAGAGCATGCCTCCATTGCTAATTCTGTTTACCGTCGGAGGGTTGGTCGGGACGTTTCTCGGGCCTTCGCGCTCTCCGTACTGGACTGCCGTCCAGCAACGGCGACCTCTCCTGATCGCACTGGGAGCAGCGGGAATCTGGCTGGCCGTGGCGTATGGTGCGCTCTCGCTAACGGGTCGCGGGGGCGGGTTTGGGAGCTCGTATGGGATTCGCTACCAGGTGCTCGGGGCCACGTCGCTTCCGGATGTCCTCGTCCGCGCCGTGACGCACCCAGGGGCTGCCGGGGCGGCGCTCCAGTTCCAAGGGTCAGAAAAGATCCTCTTTTTGGCAGTGGTCATTCTCGCCTCAGGGGCTATATCTATCCTGGGCGGACTCCGCTACATATTGCCGGTAGTCGGTTACCTTTCGTTGGCATTCCTGTCCAGCAACTCCACGTTGTACGTCTTCGGTAGCGAGTTCGTTCCCATGTTCTCCGCGTTCCTGTTTGTCGGAGCCATCGAAGGCACGGTGCTTGTCTCCGATCTCATCAACGGTGTGGACGCCGGACAGCGACATCGCGACTTGGCATTCCAACTGACGACTCAGGTGGGTAACTTCCTCACGGAGCTTCAGACAGTCTCGCCAGAAACGCCAACTCATGTCCGAGCCCGTGAGCAGCTTCGCCTCGATGACAAACTGTTGGCATCGGATGAGTTGGGAACCGCCGAAAGAGGACTCCGACGACTGCGTCGTGAGCTGGGAGGCCGGACCCGTGGCCTTGCCGCGACCCAGGCGACTTCGGCCCCCCATGCGGTTGGGGCGTCTGCGACCAATGCGACCTGGTCAACTTTGCGCCACTTCCGTCCCCGAATCTCTCCGAATAGGGTCAACGGTGCCATGGCGGCCACGCTTGCTATCCTCGTCGTGTGTGTGTTGGCCGCGTCTGCCTATGCGAACCCACTGCTCAACAGCCCCGCGGCCGGAGGATCCCAAATCACGTTTGGCCTTCATGGCCCTAACGCCCACGAACGCGCATTGGAATCCCTCTTGGAATCGATTCCCCCTCAAGCCTCCGTTCTCACAACGTCTCATCTTTTCCCAGAGCTTTCAAGCCGACCCGACGCGTATGTCGTGAACAACTTGACCAACCTTCCGGACGGTGTTACCATCAAAGACGCCATCGACAACTGGCTGAATCAATCGAGCTTCGTCGCGATTGACTACCGGGTCGACCCGACGAATGCAGTCATCCTCCAAAGCGACGCCGACCTAACCAGCAACGTCTCGGGCTTCGGCGTTTACGCCGCGATGGACGGCGCCTACATCTATGAACGGAACTGGGGCGGGATCCCAAGCGTTCTTGCCTCTTGGAATTCGACCTGGGCCGGTGGTCAACTCACAACCCACTACGGTAACGCATCTAGCCAGTTTGCCTCTTCCCAGGGGCCAAGTTACTATCATTCCAATTTGAGCGGAGCTCCGGGCAATTATCTCTGGGGAGGCCCGCGACTGATCTATCTGCCTCCCGGGCAATATACTGTCTCGTTCAACCTCGAACTCCAGACTCCTAATGCCGGCCCGCAACTCAAACTCGAGGTCGCTGACACTCCCGCTTTCGTGAATGAGAAGGTGGTGTTGAATTACGGAGGCTATAGCTATCGCCAGATCGTGATTAACGGCACGAACTACACTGACGGCGCCTGGAAAGTTCCCCCCGTCGAGGTGATCAAGAGCCTCACCGTGCTAAGTCAGGCGAACTCTACCACCTCATTATCTCACGAAGTCGAAAAGATGTCGTTCACGTGGACCTCCGTAGGCTACCTGAGCTTCCCTGGCATCGAACTCTCCAGTACGATGTCGGTCTATCTCATCAGCGTAAGTCTTGCACAGACTTCGGCCACAGTTTGAGTGCTGCGCTGGCCGCCGACGGCAGTTTGGGCCCTGCCCCCTTGACGTGGGCTTTCCGGCGCGCGTCCGCTTCGAGCCTTTCTGGATCTCTGAACGCGAAGTGATTGCTTCCTCGGGGCCATTTTCGGGGTCACTACAGCGATGTTCCCCTTGCAAAAGTCCCTTGGATGGCTGGAGCTCCTCAAAGAGGGCGGGTTAGATACGGCTTAGACGCCCGACCACATCAGTGGACAGCCTGCTCCGAAGTGTAAGTAGCCAAAGCCGACGAAACTGTTTAAACCGCTCCTTTCTTGGATTCAAGGGGGGCAATCCATCTGAGGGTAGTTATTACAGGCGGAGCCGGATTCATTGGTTCGAATCTCGCCCACCATTGGCATCAGATGCACCCCGAGGACCGGGTGGTTGTCTTCGATGCGTTGACCTACGCAGGGAGGAGGCAGTCCCTGGCAGACCTGGAAGGAGATCGTCGATTCGAGTTCGTCCAAGGAGATGTATGTGACGCCGACGCTGTACGCTCGTGCATTCGAGGTGCCGAGCCTCGTCATCCATCTCGCAGCGGAAAGCCACAACGATCGCGCAATAGCCGGTCCGCTACCGTTTGTGCGAACGAACGTCCTCGGGACGGCCGTCCTGTTGGAAGAAATTCGGAGGGCGGACGTCTCGCGTTTCCACCACGTCTCGACAGATGAGGTGTTCGGCTCCCTTGACCTTGACACCGCAGCCAAATTCTCCGAGCTCACTCGCTACGACCCGCAAGGACCGTATGCGGCGAGTAAAGCCGCAAGTGACCATTTAGTTCGTGCTTGGACTCACACTTACGGTTTGAAATCGACGATTTCGAACTGCGGAAACAACTTTGGTCCGTACCAGTTTCCCGAGAAGCTAATCCCGCTCGCCATCACCTCCCTGATGCGGGGCGGCAACGTCCCGGTCTATGGGGACGGACGCAACGTGAGGGATTGGATATTTGTGCAGGACCACTGCCGAGCATTGGATGCCATCGCCCATCGGGGGCGGATAGGTGAAACATACATTGTCTCGGCGGCCAATGAGATTGCTAACCTTGCCGTGATCCGTGCCATCTTGGCAGAGCTAGGTCTAGGTGAGGAGCGAATCCGTTTCGTCCCGGACCGACTCGGACACGACCGACGATATTCCTTGGATTCCACAAAGATTCGAACTGAACTTGGATGGACGCCGCAGTCGGATTTCCGTTCCGCCCTACGAGCCACCATTCGTTGGTATGAGGGGCACTTGGATTGGTGGTCCCCTTTGGTGGGAAAGACGGTGAGCAACTGATGAAGGAAACGAGTCGTGTCGCATCATCCTTCCAGCCCGACAGCCTGACCTCGGGATTGTTCTCGACGATCGAGCCCAGCGAGGTCCGTATCGAGGGAGCCCATCCCATCCCACGGGCGGTCCACCTCGACCTGCGCGGATTCCTCGTAGAAACCCTCCGCCGCGACGATCAAGGACGTGGACGCGAGTCGGTTCGCCATGTCGTACGTTTCCGTCACCCAACCCGGTCGGTTCCGCGACGACAGCTCGGTGGCATGTCCACCACCGACAGACAGATCGATTCGTTGTCACGCTCGGAGAGATGGTGCTTGCGTTGTTCGACGGCCGTCCTGGGTCGCCGACCCACCGCCGTCTGGAGGTGATCCGCATGACGGGAGTCCCTCTCACCTCGTCCTACAGCGAGGCGCCAACAACCAAAACCATCTCTCTTGTGCCCATCCCACCTGGTGTGTACCACTGCATCGGCAACTTCGGGAAGGAACCGTTCGTGCTGACGAACTTCCCTACGGAACTCTACGACGCAACGGACGAGGGACGGGTTCCGTTCTCCGACGTGGTCGTGGGCTCATCGGGAACGACCTTTGATTGGAGCCGTGTGCGGGTCATTCGCCCCCACGAGTAAGCAGTTCATCATGCACGGAATCCTCGTTTTCGGTGCGACCTCGCTCGTGGGCTCTGACTTTGTCGAACACTCGGGACTTACTTGTTGGGCGGCCGGTAGATCCAATCCGGCGGATTCCGGCCTAAGGGTTAGCGGATTTCACAAGATAGATTTCAGTGACGAGGTCTCGATCGAAGACCTTGTTTCCCGTAGCGATTATGACACGGTGGCGAACTTCGCCGCGAAGACCGATGTCAACGCAGTCGAGCGGGAGCGAGGGGACCAATCGCCTGGGTCGTCGGCGTGGGCGTTGAATGTCCTCGCCCCGGAAGCGATGGCCCGGGGCGCCGCTCGGACCCGGAAGCTATTCGCTACGATTTCGACTGATTTCGTGTTTGATGGACGGGACGGACCCTACTCCGAGACGGCTGCGACCGTTTCCTCACCCTCAGCGGTGAGCTGGTACGGATGGACGAAGGCCAAGGCCGAGTCCCGAATTTTGGACGTCAATCCAGATTCGGTGATTATCCGAATCAGTTACCCGTATCGAGCGCGCTACGCAGCCAAGTCTGACTTCGGGCGACGGATTGTGGAGTGGCAGCGACGAGGTGACTTCCCTCCCTTGTTCTCCGACCAGATTATGACGCCCACCTGGATTCCTGACGTGACGAGCGTGCTTCGCCTCCTTCTCACGGAACGACGCTCCGGGGTCTTCCACGTTGCTTCTCCTGAATCGACCACTCCCCTCGTCTTTGCTGAAGAAGTAGCCTTCCGTTTATCCGGAAGGAGATCCCAACTTCCATCGACGCTTTTGGAATCCAAGAACGAGAGCCCAGGCTGGGCACGGCGGCCGAGACTCGGGGGTCTCACCTGTGAGAAGATTCGAAGCCTCGGAATCTCCTTAACCTCCTGGAGGGATGGAATTGGCATGCTTCTCGAGCAGGCTGGCCGATGAAGGGACTGATCCTGGCCGGAGGATATGGGACGCGCCTGCGGCCCCTCACGTTCACCGGGAACAAGCACATGATTCCGATCGCGAACGAGCCGATGCTTTTCTACGGCCTCCGTCATCTCGCAGATGCCGGGATCACCGAGGTTGGGGTCATTCTCGGTCCCCTTCACGAGCGGATTGCGGAGACTGTTGGAGACGGAGCAAAGTTCGGGGTACATATCCGGTACATCCAGCAAGGTGAGCCCAAGGGTCTCGCCCATGCCGTTCTTTGTGCCCGCGACTTCCTCGGGAACGAGCCGTTCACGATGTACCTGGGGGACAACCTCCTCCAGGGCGGCGCCCGTCCGTTGATCGAGAGGTTCTCCAAGACAGGGGCCGACGCCGTGGTGGGTGTGACTCCCGTCCCTCACCCGAGCAACTACGGCGTGGTCGAGCTGGATGGGGACCGGATCGTCTCCATTGTCGAAAAGCCCCAAAAACCCCGAAGCAACCTCGCCCTGATCGGTGTGTACGTCTTCGGACCTGCGATCCATCCCATCATCGAGCGGCTCAAGCCCTCCGGACGTGGCGAGCTCGAGATCACGGAGGCGATTTGGCAGCTCCATTTGTCAGGGGGCAATGTTGTGGTCGAACCGGTTCGCGGGTGGTGGAAGGACACCGGGCGACCCGAGGATCTCTTGGAAGCGAATGACCTCATCCTCCGCTCGCGCCCGCCAGCGCGCTTTCAGGTGCTCGGCCTGGTATCACCCGGCTCGGATACCCACGGGCCAATCGACATGGGAGTAGGGTCGTCCATTGCTCCCGGTGCTCAGGTGTTCGGGCCGGTCGTGATCGGGGCAAGAACCCGCATTGAGGCGGGGTCGCGAATAGGCCCGAGCACGGCCATCGGAGATGACTGTGTCGTGCGCGGAGCCGCGATTCGCAACTCCATAATCATGCAGTCGACGGTTATCGAAGGCCCGTTCGAGCTTATCGATAGCATCATCGGCGATTCGGTGAAGATACGGGCACAAGAGAGCCGCGGGGTCCGGATGTCGTGCGTGCTGGGGGACTCCAGCCAGCTCGAGGTCTGAGAACGCCGGTTGCCTCGCGTTGCCCCGAGTCCGCCGTCACCTCGCTGAGCCTCGCAGACCTTCTGCCCTCTCGGTCAGTGGACCAGTATCGATCCGAGCATGCTCAGTCCGATCTCAATCGCATGCCGGCGGCTGTGACCGGCTCCTTTGGAACGACCGACTCGGGCCCGGAACTTGATGGGCACCTCAGTGACCGCCTGGTAATCGCGAAGGGCCACGAGGATCATGTGCGGGGAAAAGTGGTTGAGGCCGACAGTGAGCTGGTCGATGATGCGCGCGAGCGCCTCTCTTCGAATGGCCCGAAATGTGCACCCTACGTCGGTCAGTTGGACTCGGCCAAGGAACGCCCAATCCCAGTAGCGTAGGCGGATCAGAAGGGCGAGGAACAGGTTCCCCCATGACATGAACCAGTCCATTTGAGACCCTTCGTAGGTTAGCGTACGGGTGTTTCGGGTCCCGATCACGAGGTCGCAGTCCGCGAGGTACGGAAGGAATTTCGCAAGATCGTTTCCGAAATAGGTCATGTCACCCTCAGTCAGAACGATGAACTCGTCCTGAGTCTTCTCGAGGGCATATCGGAGGCCGGCGATGCACGCGAATCCGTAACCCTGTTGAGTCTCATGAATCACCGTCGCCCCGTGGGCCATCGCCACCTCTGTGGTGCGGTCCTTGGAGTTGTTGTCGATGACGACGACATGGGCGACCTGGGGCTGGTGGATGAACTCATCGACGGACGGACCGATCGAGGCTTCGTCATCGTACGCGGTGAGCAGGACGGTCACGGACTGCTGGGTCCAGTCTATGTTCTTTGGACGCTTCCATCGCGACGGTCGGTTTCGGATAAGAAAGTGCCATGCCAGAAGGATACCAATTCCAACGGGGATTACGATGAAGAAGTAGTAGAGGGCGAACTCAAACCAGATACCGTTGAACCCGAGCGCGGCCGGGAGGTCGGGAGGGTTCGACAGCGGCCCGTAGCTGAAGACACCGCCGAGGAAGACCAGGAGGTCTCTTACGACGTGAATGATTCCTACGAGGACGGTCAGCCCAGCAAACGCGGCAGTGCCGAGGCAGAGGATTACGAGGGTTCGACCCATAGGTTCTAGTCCGTGAAGTCGGTCGACCAGAACGCCGTCACTGCCCATCTGTATTGTCTGCTCCCTGTGTGCCCACCAAAAGGAACGCAGCCAACCTCCCGCACTGAGCAGATTCGACCCGTTCTTGCTCTCGAAGTCATTAATCGGGGCTCCGCGGTATCCGGTTGAGGACTTGCGCGGACCGCGCAGATATACTTCACGCTTCCCGCCGAGCATGCGACGATGGGAAACCTGTCGTGCGTACTCAGCCAAGTCTCCAAACGAAGACTGACCTCTCGTGCTATTCTCGCGGACAGTCTCCGTCTGCGGTGGTCCTTCATGGGGGCACCGCCATCCGGCCAGGGTACTGATTATAGAGTGACGTCAGGAGCCTGGTCACAGTTTTCCAGGAAATGGCAGGGGACGATTACGGCATTTCGGCGGAAGCCGCGGGAGCGGTCGAACAACGCGACACCCCGCATCGTAGCGGGCGACAAGGTCACCTTCCTTTCTGTGGCGGGTAGCAAGGAGGCATCCGATGAGAATCCCCTCGCCCACAGAACTGAGCTGGAAAGCGATCCAACTTGGGCGCGATATGAACTCTCCTCGTGACGCCAGCGGGACGTTTTAGGGCCGGGAGCTCACGCGTGCGGTCCTCGGATTCTCGGAGATATGATGGTTGAATCCCGGTCGTGCCCCCAGTCGTCAGCTCCCGAGCCACCCGCATCAAGGGTTATACACTTCGGAGTCTCCGGCGGCGGAATGGCCGGATTGTCCCACAGACGTCGGCTCTTGATCGTAGGGCTGGACGGCGGCACTCCGGATTCCCTCTTCGACCGGTTCCGGGAGGTGATGCCGGCCACCGCGCGCCTAGTGGACCGGGGAACGCGGGCTGTGCTCCGGACCACCGACCCTCCCCTTTCAGTGCCCGCGTGGCCGGTGATGTTCACGGGGGTCGACCCCGGCACTCTCGGGTTCTACGGATTCCGTCATCGCTCCCAGAACTCCTACACGGAGATGTATGTCCCGCGGTCAGACCAGACGCCGGTGCCGACCGTCTGGCAACTCGCCTCCCAGGCGGGGCTGAGAGTGGGCGTCATCGGGATGCCCCTCGGGTACCCCCCCCCGCCTGTGAACGGATTCTACATATCGGATTTCCTCACTCCGCCCGGTAGCCAGGACACTACGTTCCCCCCCGAATTGAGGGCCGAACTCGAGCGGTCGTACGGACCGTACCGCTTTGATGTCGTGTTCCGGTCCCAGGAGCGAAAGGCGTTATTCGATAAGATCGTGTCGATGACGGAGACACGGTTCCGGATTGCCGAGGACCTCTACTGCACGGGAACCTTGGGATCTCTTCGCCGTCCACGAGATCGGGACCGACCGGTTGAACCATGCGTATACGAAGTATTTCGACGAACACCACCCGGACTTTGTCCGCGGGAATCCGTACGAGAACGTGGCGCGCGACTACTACCGAGTTCTGGACACGGGGATTGCCCGGCTGCTTTCACGGGCCGACCCGGAAACCCGAGTGATGATCGTCTCCGACCATGGAAGCATGCCGATGGACGGTTGTTTCTGTATCAACCAGTGGCTGGCCGAGAAGGGGTACCTCGCCCTTCAGGGACCTGTACCGCCTGGGACCCCACTCGACAAGGCCCCGGTGGCATGGGATCGCACCACGCTCTGGGGGGCGGGCGGCTACTACGCTCGGATCTTCGTCAATCTCCGGGGCCGTGAATCCCGAGGGATCGTTGCGCCGGGTCAGCTTCCCGCCCTTCGGCGCCGCCTCGAGAGCGAGCTGGCCACGATTCAAGACCCCGCCGGCAATCCACTTCGAATCCAGATCCTTGACCCCAAGGCGATCTACCACGAGGTCCGTGGAGATGCGCCGGACCTGATGCTCTACTTCGGCGACCTGAAGTGGCGCTCCGCCGGGACGCTCGGCTACCCTGGACTCTTCCTCCACGAGAACGACACGGGCCCGGACGACGCCGTGCATTCCTTCGACGGGTTGTTCCTGTGGACCTCCCTCAGCGGAGAAGGGCCTGGGGTCGACCTGCCCGAACAACAGATCCGGGACGTCGCTCCCACGATCCTTCAGTTCCTCGGACTCCCGATTCCGCCTCATATCCAAGGGCGGCCAATCGACCTAGGAGCGGACCCGGCCCCGGCCGGGTGACCCTCGGCTTCCAGTCGTAGGCCCAAGCGCGGATTCGCTGGACGAGCGCCACCTCGACCCGGGTCCCAATCGGTGCGGGTCGATGACTACGTTTTTCCGATTCGGAAGTCGAAGATTAACTCCTAGTTACGGCGGTACGGGAGGGCCCGGCGGTGGTTCCAGAGCGGGTCGGGCGTACGCCCTCGAGCGAACGGGGGGCGTCGCCCGCCGGATCACCCTCGTTGTGCAAGATCCCAGAATCCGGCGCCGGCAGCTGAAGACGGGAACGGCGTGTTGGCGTCGTCGTAGCACGAAGCCTCCGCTTCGGCGGCTGCCTTGAATGGGGGTCACCGCCGGCGGTCGACCAGTCGTGGGGGATTCCATCCTTCGGGGGCATCGGGCCTGGAGGTGCGTTGGCAGGCCCGCCACCAGATCTCAGGAAAGGACTGGGAACGATCACGACAATTTGAGGGGAGCAGCGGGAGTGGCAGAAAATCGCTCCATGAACCGTTGGAGTCTCGGGAGCGGCCGTCTGAAGAGACGCTCCGCAAGGCGGCAGGCGACGAAGTCTCCTTCCTCGATACTGTGGGTCGCCAGCAAGCACACGATGAAGATTCCCACGCCGACAAAGTAGAGTGGGAAGACGATCCAGCTGGGGTGCGGGATCAACCCGATCACGACGAATACCGGTATCCCGAGGGCGAGAGACCCCGCGAGGGGTAGGAGCAGGGTCCGCCGAAGGGGGGTGATTCCGTGGGTGAAGTATAGCGATGTGGCTCCGGCCGCCGGGTAGATCACCCGAGCCGCGGACCAGGCTACTGCGGCGCCCATCAGGCCAAACGTCGGAATCAAAGTGAAGCTCAGAACGATGTTGCTGATCGCGGAGGCCGCCGTCGCGACCAGCAGTGGACGCGTCATGGCCATACCGGCGAGGGCGGCGTTCACGGGACCGAACGCGACCGAGATGAGCGCGCAGAGGCTGACCACCACCAGCGCCTGCGAGCCGGGAACATACGCCGCCCCGAATACCGCGAACAGCGAGTCGCCTGGGAGAAAAGCGAACACGAGGAACAGGGGAACCGTGAACAGGAGGGTCCAACGAGCGGTCGTGGTGAACGTAGAACGGATGGCGGCTATGTTCCCCTGGCCGAGAAGGCGCGCCGCCACCGGCAGGAAGATGAACGCCACCGCCCCGCTGCCGACGAGGATCAGGCGCCCGATGGTCAGGACCGCTGAGTAGATCCCGACCTGCTGCTCCGGGCGGAACGCGCCGAGGATCAACGTGTCGGCATAGCCGGTGACGTAGGTGAGAGTCGTTACACCCCACAACGCGAGAGCGAGGGTCCACAACCCTGCAGGTAACTCCGACTTGGTCGATGAGACCGGAGGCAGGTGCCGAGGAAGTCGTCGCCAAGCGTAAAGGAGGAGGGCGACAAACGTGACCACGTTCGAGAGGACCCAAGCGAGTAGTGCCGCCGTGAGCTGAAGGTGGAAGTAGAAGAAAATGTAGACAAAGACGAGGAAAGCACCGGGTTGTACCGCTTGATTGATCCAGGCGTTCGGGACAGTATCTTCGAATCCTTGGAAAATGGACGCGATGAACGTGCAGAGGAGAGTGAGCCCGATCGTCACGGAGAACATCTGGAAGACGACCGTCAGCTGCGCGTGCTGGGCCGGGTCGAAGAGCGACGCAATCTCGCTTGCAAAGAAGTAGACTAGACTCGATGTAACTACGGCCGCTACGACTGTCACCCCGGCGGTCCACCGGATGAGATATCGCCGGGCCGCGGGGTCCGCGCGTTCCGCAAGCGACCGTGCCACCGCCTGGTGGAGACCCAGGAGGGCGACCAAGGAGAGGAGCCCGGCAAAAGAGAGACCGAGGTTAAAATCGCCGAACTCCACGAGCGAAAGATTGCGAGCGACCGCGACTCTTCCGATGAGGCTTAGGAACAGGAGAAGGATCGTGCCGACCACCATGATGGAGGTGCCGCGGCCGAGGGAGTCGATGGCCGAACGGTGCAAATCGGCTGGTCGGGTCGCCACTCATTACCCCCGGCTATCGTTTGCGTTTGGCGCGTATAATACGCCTACGGGATTCGGCCTGGCCGATCGCTTGGAGCCCGAGCGACGGTAGCGGACTGACGATGCCCGGGACAGAACCTGGTCCCGACCGGCGCGGCCTCACGGCTCAACTTCAGGCTCGAACTGGCCAGCCGGCGCGTGCGAGCTCCGCGATGATATACTGTGCCGACTCGGCCGGGGTTCGGTGAAGGGTGTCAACGGTAATGTCCGCCTTCTCCGGTGGCTCGTACGGATCATCGATTCCCGTCATCTCTTTGATCGTCCCCTCCCGTGCTTTCTTGTAGAGTCCCTTCACGTCCCGTTGTTCGCAGACTTCGAGAGGGGTGGAAATGTACACCTCCACGAATCGGCCGATCTCCGCGCGAGCGCGGGCCCGGGACGTTCGATACGGAGAGATGAGCGCCACGATTGGGATCACGCCGTTTCGGGCCAGCACCTTAGCGACGAACGTCACCCGGCCCGCATGCGCCTCGCGGGCGACCCTTCCGAAACCAAGGTCCGAGCTCAGGCCGCGACGGATCTCGTCTCCGTCGAGCAACTCGACGTTCCATCCTTGGGCCTTGAGAAGGGGGACGAGCTCCCGCGCGATCGTCGTTTTCCCCGAGGATGGGAGACCCGTTAGCCAGATGCAGTAACCGTGGTGGGTCATAGTCGTCCGACCGGGGCGTCGGGGCGCGTCGAGATATGAAGATTACCCGGTCGTTCGGTCATAGGAACCGTGCGATCGGCCGACCCTGTACTTCCGCCGGGACCGGGACTCCCATCATCGTGAGGATCGTCGGTCCGATATCGATGAGGTTCTCGGTCGGTCCGATGGTTCCGGCTCCGGCCCGAGGCCCTTCGACCACGTAGATGCCGTCGAACGAATGCACCGAATCGTCAGGTCCCGTGTCATTTTCATCTAAGAAAAGGCCATCGTATCCGATGGTACCGGCAGATCTCCATGCGGCGTTCCCAAAGTAGATCATGAGGTCCGGAGCGTCCCCCCGGACCTCGCGGTAGATGTTCCGAGGGATTTTCACGTCCGCGTCGAGGGAGTGGCCATCGGGTCGTTTCACGGCTTCGAGCTCGCGGGTGAACCGGGCCTCGAACTCGCGAACCTCCGACGGGAGGAGGACGCCCTGCGGTTCGCGCCCTCGGATGTTGAAGAAGATCCTTGCGTAGTATCCCCCCGCGCCCCATGCGGTGGTCTTCGGCCAGTCGATCTCGGCCTTCTCGAGCGGGGTCCCGGGGGGTGGTCGGGGTCCCTTCAACGTCAGGAACCCTTTCTGGATCAGCCATTCGTTGATGCAGAAGCAGCCCTGCATGGCCTGGCTGCCGTGGTCGGAGATAACGAGGACCTGCACATCCGGATCGACCCCGGCGATGAGGCGTCCGACCTCCTCGTCGATCATCGCGTAGTAGTCCTCGACGATGGCCCGATAGGTCGCGTTCGCCTCGTACCGAGGGTGACGCTCGTCGAAGTACTTCCAGAAAGTATGATGGATCCGGTCGGGACCGATCTCGTGGAGCGCGAAGAAGTCCCACCGTTCCTTGGCCCAGAGGTGGCGGGCCACGGCGAAATGCTTTCGGGTCATTTCCATCAGCTGGGCCCCGATCCGCTCGCGGTCCTCGGCCCGGAACGTTACATCGAACTCGTAGCCACCGGACACTCGCTCGATCTCGTCTCGCATCGAGGCGGGGTAGACGTAGTCCTTCGCGGAGTCCGGGGTAAGAAAGTCGGAGATGTAGACGCCATTGACCGGGGTAGGCGGATATCCCGGGGGCATGCCGATCACGCAGACCCTCTTCCCAACGCGGGAAAGGCGGTCCCAGACCTGCGGCTGGAGGATGGTCCGGGATGTCGGGATGTATGTGTCCCAATACGAGCCCGGGCGACGGTGACGGAACCCGTACACGCCGAGAGTTCCCGGGTCCATTCCGGAGAACATCACGGCCCACGCCGGGACCGTGATGGGCGGGTCGATGGTTCGCAACGTACCGTGGATCGACCGTTGGAGGAGCTCCCGGACATGGGGCATTTTCGGAAGGAACCGGTCGAACAGTAGGTCCGGAGGCACCGAATCCAGCCCAATCAGCATCACGCGGTTTTTCGGAGGGGACACGCGCCGCGTCACGGACCGGCCCAAATAAGGCTGACTCAGGCGAAGCGCTACCCCGGCGTCCCCTATCCGGGTTGGCGGAGTCTCAATCCCTCCCGGCCATCGCGATTCCACGCCGAGGTCGTGCCCGGGTCCAAAGGTCCGCGTCGCCTACTGGTGGTCGGATGGGACCGAGCATCCGGCAACCCGTGAGGTGGCGCCGACCATCCCCCGCCACGAAGATCTTTCGGTCCCGGTGCATGTCCATGACCAGTCGATCGTGCTAGGTAAATACGGGGAGGACCGGGACGGTCGATTAGCCGTATCCCCAGGACCGAAGGATCGCGTCCAACTCTACCTCGACCGGGGCGTGTCCTCCGGGCGCCTCGGCTCGACGACTTGCTTCTTGAGCTTCGTACGGCTCAAAGACCTCTTGCCGGACCGCTTCGGCTTCCCGGCTCCCGAGTTGGACCGGCCGAGCCCGGTCCGCATCGTCGGTGACCTTCCATGCTAGGATCGTTCCGGCCGCCCGATCGAGGACGAACTTTTCGTCCTGTCGGTAGGCGGCCAGGAGTCGCCGGTTCCAGGGTTGGTCGGTGCGAATACCGCGGAGCGAGCGATTCGGGTCCGAGGCGGGGCCTCCCTCGCAGTAGACGATGGACGAATCGGGGGCGCCCATGGAATACGGGAAGGGGGCGTGACCCTCAGAATCGAAGGCGGGCAACCCGGCGGAGGCCGCCTTCAACCAGGAATCCATCTCGCACAAGCTCACCCATCGATCCACGCGTCGGGGCAGGTCCCACCCCGATGGGGGGGCGACGACGAGAGGCACTCGTGTGATGGAGTCGGTCGCGCCGCACCCGTGGAAGACGTTGCCCATTTCCCCAAAGGATTGGCCGTGGTCGGCGGTCACGATGATCATGGTTCGCTCGAGCTCTCCGTGCGATTGGAGCAAGCCGAGGAGCTGACCGATCTTGGCGTCGGCCTGTTCGATCGCCCGCACGTATCCGCCGAGCATGACGTTCCAGCGGACGTGGGATTGAAGACCGGGGACGGCGAGGAGATAGTATCGCGGGGTCTGGAGGTACATGCGGTCTAGGAAAGTAATGGGGCGCCCGTCGGGAATCAAGTCGTAGGGCTCGTGCGCGTCGACGAAATTGAGGAACGCGTAGAACGGTCGTTCGCGGGAACGCGACCGCATCCACTCGTCGAAGTAATCGAGCGTGTATCGCCCGCAGACGTCCTGTTTGTAGGCGACCTCCTGCGGATGATTGAACAGGGCGATGGGAGTGATGAGGGGCGGCAGTTTCGAGACCAGGGAGCGGACCCGGGCCGAATAGAGGAAGTCGGCGTGGCCGAGGAGGCTGTTGGCCACCGTGCGTTCCTCATCCGAGATCCCGATGTGTCGGGACCGTCGGACCTCGAACCCATCCTCCATCCCGTATCCTCCCACGAGGTGGACCATTTCCGTGAACATCGCGGTCTCGAAGCCGGCCCGCTGCAGGAACATCGCAGTCATGTCGGGCATCGGGTCGGTCCTCTGCTGGAACGTTCGGATGCCGTGGACATTCGGATACTGGCCGGTGAAGAAGGAGAAATGCGAGGGGATCGTCCAGTTGGCCGGGGCCACCGCCCGCGGAAACGCCGTCCCCCGCGCTGCCAGAGAGTCAATAACCGGGTCCGGGCGATTCGGTCTCCGCCGCTGTGGGCAAAGTTCTTCGCGCGCGCGCAGTCGAGCATGACGGTGAGCAGATTGGGGGGGCGCGAGGACGCGGTGCCACGGGATGCGCCGGAAGGAGGGGGGCTCATCCTTCGAGGACCACCCATTCGGAGTTATGGAACGCGAGGCTGAAGTGGTAGACCTGGCGGTAGAGATTCTCGGTCTGAGTGAAGCCGAGTTGGTTCGGGAGCAGGAGGTAGTGAATGTTGTGGACCGCCAGGAACGACGACCCGGTCATCGCGCTCGGGAGCTTGACTGCGGGGTTACCCGTTCCTGCGGTTGAGAAGGCGAGCGTGACCGTGAACGGTTCAGCCGGAGCCGGGTTCTGGAACTGCATAGCGGCGCTGTTGGGCTGGCTCGAGTTGGATAAAATCGTTTGCGTCGGGCCGGGGGCGACCTGGATCGTGCTCGAGATCGGTTGGGCGCCGGGAAGCTGACCCAAGACGGATGTGTCGGACCATTCGAGGGTCGCGCCGGCGGCCGTGGACCCAACGAGGCCCACTCCAGCGCTCGTTGGTGGGTGGAGGAGGGAAACCCCCGTGGGGGGCGCGAGGAGAGAGACATTGAGGGCCGCCACCGTCGCGCCTTCCCGGGGTACCACCGTAAGATTCACCCAGGAAGGACCGACCGAGGTTACGGTGCCATTCTCGAAGAGGGTGTAGTCTCCCGTCGAGTAGGCCACCGATGCGTTCGGTGTTCCGTCCGGAAACGACAGGACGGGCGTCGACCCCGCCCCCCACGCCGGGACCCACGTTGCGTTAGCCGATCCGGCGGGGGAGGCAAGAACGCTGAGCCCGGTCGCACTGAACCGGACTAGCGGGAACTGGATTCCTTCCACGTAGGCCCCGTACATGGGGTTCTCCGACAGCGAGGAGGCCGAGGAGAGGGTGAACCCCGAGTACGCAAGGACGTTGAGGTTGTTTGTGAACTCGTAGGCCGAGTTGAGCGCCCAGTAGGTCTCTTCCGCGTTGAGGATCTGCCAGGGATCGAAAAGCAGCCACGTGGGCCCGATATCGAACGCGCCGCGGTCCGTCAGAGCCTCGGTCCACCGGACCGCTCCCTGGGTCGTCAGCACCGACCCGGGCTGAGGGTTGCTCGCAAGCCACGACGTCGCCGCCAGGAACTCAGAGTCGTGGGAGGTCCCCGTATTCGCCTTTTCAGCCGCGAGGGCGACCGGGATCGTGACGTTGGTCATGATCAGCACAAGCACCAACACGACGGCCCCGGTCGCGTACCCCTCGCGCGTGACGCGTCTTCGCCTCGGAGCGCGGGGGGGACTTTGGGACGGTGCGGGAGGGGTGGCCGACGGAGTCCTGCGGGGGATCCAACTCCGAGCGAATGCCCGCTCGGCCGTCAAGGTCAGGAGCAACGAGAGAGGTAGGGGGACGAAGTAGACGAATCGGGTGTAGTCGGTGTCCACGTGGGCCAAGTAACCACCGACCGGGACCAGAAGGGTCCCGGACATGACGGCGACAGCGATGAACGCACGAAGGTCGGCCAAGGCAGGCCGATAATGCGCCAGAAGCGCGAGGCCGACTATCACCAGAAGGGCTGCCACACCGAGGAGCGCGAGCGCGGCCATCGGCGACATCGTGACCGTCGCTCCCATCGGAAAGAAGATGGGCGCCGCCCCGAGAGGACGGAAGTATTCGCCGATGTTGTCGATGAAGAATGCCGCGGGGTTCGACCCGATGTACCCCGGGACGCTGATCGCAAGGTATCTCGTAATCCCGACATAGCCTCCCACAACCGACCCAAGGAGGAGAAGGCCGAGAAGGTTCCCTGAGGAGAAGATCATCGCGAACCAACGACGGTCTTCCGTGATCAGCAGGAGCGCCACGACCGCCAGCGCGGCGACAAAGATGACAAAGGTGAGCTCATGCGTCAGGAAGATCAACGACGCCGCCCCGTACAGCGCGAGGCCGCGAATGGTCGAACGAGACCGCAGAAAGGCGAGCAGACCGACCAGGGTCACGTTCAACAGGGCCAGGCCCAGCAAGTTCGGGTAGCCGCTCCAGAATAGCATCTGCAGCACGGTCCCATTGAGGAGCCCGAGGCCGACGAAGAGCAGTTGGAACGGTCCCGAGACGAAGAAGCGTCTTCCGAGGTAGACGAGAGAGACGCCGTAGACCGCGAGAAGGAAGCCTCCGAAGACAAATCCCGTCGTCGACGGGTTTCCCGTGTTGAGCTCGATCAGCCCGATGATCGGGAAGATCATTGGACTGTAGCTGTACGGTGACCCCACTGCGTCGAACGGAGGATGCGCAAGTCCGACCCACGCAAAGGAGCGCTGGATCCAGTTGCCGCTATCGACCCCCGGGGGGACGGGCGCTTGGGCGTAGACGAGCTCGAGGAGAACGACGGTCGCGGCGACGAGCAGGAGGCCGTACACCAGGTAGCGGCGAGGGGCGTTGGCGACCGGGCCCGGAACCGGTCGCGTAGGAGCCGGCGCGCGGCCCAGGCAGAGCGTAGCGCGGCGATGAGGCGGGGACCGGCCCCCTCAGGGGGGCGGAGGCTCGCCGACGAGGTCGCGCTCACCGCGCTAGGACCCACCATTGGTCAGTCTCGTAAGCTGGTGAGAATCCCCGGTGGTAAAAGGAATACGAACGGGGAAGGGAAGGCGGACTCGTTCGGGACCCACGCGAGCCGGATGCCGTTCTCGTCGAGGTGCGCGGTGACGGGGACCGGCGAGCGAATCACCGCATTCCAGCGAGATGTACGTCGATGGCTGGGTCGAGGACGGCGGGTATCCAAGGGGCTTCTAAGCTCGATGGTCGGTCATCCACGACGTGTCGGTCCAACTGCAGTGGCCGACTCGGGAGGCGTGGCCACCGAGTGACGCTCGGATCGGGTCAGTGGCCCGAGTGGCACCCCCAGCTCCAGGAACAGACGACGGTAGTCCTCGGCGACATCGTCCCACGTTCGCACGTGCTCGGGAGGCGGCGGTCGCGGTTGACGTAGGATTCGAGCGATCGCCTCCGCGAGAGCGGCCGAATTGCCCGGGGGCACAAGTATCCCTCGACGCCCGTCGTTCGGAATGGTCTCTGCAGCTCCCGGCAGGTCGGACCCGACCACCGGCGACCCGCAGGTGCTCGCCTCCTCCAGCGTAGTGGCGCTCGACTCCATCAGTCCGAGGGACGGCACGACCGTGACGTCCGCCCCACGGTACAGATCTCCCAGCGAGCGGTCCGGGACGAACCCGAGGAACGAGATTCTCGCGCCGAGACCAAGCACACGGGCCTTTTCCTCGAGCTCCGGACGCTGTGGGCCCCGACCTGCGATCTCCAGCCTCACGTCGTGGCCTTCCCGCACCAGCAGGTCGGTGGCCTCGAGCAGATGGGGGAGCCCCTTGTACGGGACGAGACGACCGACGAACAGGATCCTGCGGGGCCTGGCGGCGGAAGGTGTCGTGGTCGAGACCGGGCCAGTCGACCCAGGGGAGAGCCCAAGACGCGCGGGGTCGACGCCCTTCGCGATCACCCGGACCTTCGCCAAGTGTTGCCGCAGGACGGGAGAGGCTTCGGCGTAGCCCCGACTGTTCGAGACCACCGCGTCGGCGGCCTCGAGGGCGGGGTGCGCGGACCACCATCGGTAAGCACGGGTCACGAGGGACGTTCCGACACCGCCCTTGCTCGCTCCGAGGTCCGCGTCCATGTGATAGGTGAGGACGACCGGGATCCCCGCCCGCTTCGCCGTGCGGCTTGCGGGAGACTCCACGAACGGGAATGGCATGTGGAGGTTGAGGAGTCGGCCCGATTGGACCGCCTTGAAGAGGGTCCTACGAGAAGCCCGGCGCCACAGGAGAGGACGCTCGAACAGCTCGGTCGCCCTCAGGCGATCGACCGTCGCGGAGCCGGTGGCGAGGAGCTCGGCCTTCGGGTCCCAGCGGACCGTGGTGGTCAGGACGCGAACCGGGGCCAAGAGGGCCATCGATCCGACCAAGCGGTAGGCGTACTCCTCGGTGCCCCCGCGGTATGAAGGGGGGAGTGGAACGACGAACACGAGGGGTGCCGGCATCATCGGTAACCTACCTCCCGTGCCTCCGACCGCATTCCTTCACGTCGTTTCTGATGGACGCCCGGCCAGACTGGTCGGCTCGTCCCATCGGCCGAGCCCCGCCAGCGCCGCGCTCTCGACAAGCCGACGACCTAGGTCGAGACGCCCGTCCGCCCGCGCCAGGTCGCGGTCCTCGGTAAGATGCCGACAGATCGTCTTCAACGGTTCCTAAGAGACGTGGAAGCTCCGTCCCCTGATGGGAACTGCCCGGCCTCACCCCGGGGCCGACTTCAAACGGCAGGACCGCCCTAACGCTGTTCATATCTCGGTGGTGGACACGCGGTCGGGGAGGCTTTCGAACGTCCATTTCTCGGGAAGGGATGGACGCTGATTCACGCTGCCCTCCACCATCGCGTTCGTAGTGGCCCGGAACGCTAGGGGCTGGAAAAAGGGCTCGCCCCTCCGGGAATGACCCCGGGGAGGCGCCTACTTGGGATTCGAGAGGGAGGAGTGGGGTAATCGCGGGTCGATGGCGCTCGGCGCCGCTCGTTCCCGGAGGACCACATATTTCGAGTTGGAGACGTTCGCGGCGATGAGGGCAGCTTCGCGCTGGCCGGGGAACTCGGCGAGCGAGCTGCTCAGGCGACGAAGGGAGCTGAAGGGCCGTTCCGAAGATCGTTCCAACCGGTACGCACGCGACCGGGCGAAGGGGTACGGGTCCTGGGTTGGCTCAATGGTCGATTCTGCGGTATCCATGTCGACGAAGAGGAGCCGTCGGCCCTCCGGAATCCGAATTGTGGCGGTCGGTCCCGCTCGTCGGATCGGGTCCGAGGGGAGTCGGATGACCATCGACCAAACCGGCGACTTGCCGGACGCCGGCGCGGGCGGCGGGGATGGGTCGTTCGCGCTCGCGGGGATTCTGTTCGCCGAGACGACCCGAAGGTCGGGGCTAGCGACTCGCAGTCGACGGATCAGGTCCGCCGTGACGGCCGAGTGCGGTGCCGCGGAGGAGACCAGTACCGTCCGACTCTGGAGAGCGAAGAGAACGGACTGCAGGTCTCGCAGGGTTGGCCCTGGGAGCAACCCTGAACCGCTGGAGCTCGAGCCATCGGTCGACCGCGTCGCGGACCGGGGCGACCCAGCGTAGCGAAGGATGGAAAGGAGGATGCGCGACCCGTCTCGGAATGCATGGAGTTTTGCGACACCGACTCGCTCGCGGTAGACCACGGGAACCTGCGATACGGAAAGGCCCATCCGGAACGCGCGGACGAAGGTCTCAGCTTCGATGTCGAACCCTTCGGACTCGAGCGGCATCCGCTCTAGGATGGAGGTGCGTATCCCCCAGAGGCCGCTGCAGACGTCCAGGATCGGACCTTTCGTTAGGTAACCGGCAAGGAAGTTCAGCGAGCCGTTCCCGATGCGGTGGATGAGGCCGCGGAGCTCGCTCGTCGCGTGGCGGTCCGGCCGGCGTACGCCGATCACGAGCTCGGCGCCGGCATCGAGGAGGGTGACCAATTCGGTAAGGACCGCACCCGTATAGGTGAAGTCCGCGTCCATCACAATGGCGTATGGGATGGAATGGAGCACGGCCCAGTCCATTCCCTGGCGAACGGCCGCCCCCTTGCCTTTCCCCTGTTGGAGGATCACCGTTGCACCGAGGGTCGCGGCGACGCTCCGGGTCTCGTCCGTGGAGTGGCCGTCCACCACGAGGACCGTGGGCTCGAAGCCCAGCGCCCTCAGGTCGGGGAGCGGAAGGTCTCCAATCGTGGCGCGGACCCCCTCCGCCTCGTTGAGCGTCGGAAGGAGGACGACCAGGGGGATGGACCGCACCTGCCCACTTTCTTCCATGGTTGGTTATACGTCGCTCGTACGCCCCGGTCGATAGGGGGAGCGATGCTAGAGCTCCACCATATTAAACGTATCGAGTTGTCTCAATCGGTCGGACTCGGTCGCGAACGTCCATGGGTCCGGTGGGCTACATTCCGCACTGAAGATGGATATTCTCGAGCAACCCTTATCAGCGAGACCCCGCATCGGTCGCGCCCTTGACCCTCGCGGTCATGACGGTGGCCGGCGGGCCACCCCGGGTCGAAACGGAAGGCCGAAATGAGCACCGGACAGGGAACCCAGCCACCGCCGGTGGACCCCCGGACTGAGGAGCTCGTTCACTGGTCCGAGACAGTTCGACCTCCTCCACCGCCGGCCGAACCCGTGGAGGAGGGCTCCGAGGAGGAAGGGCGCCCGGAGCGGCCTGCGGCCTCCCCCCTACGTCGAGCGTTCCAATCTCTTTCCACGCCAGAGAGGTTCAGCTGGGTCGTTGCGATTCTCATCTCCGCAGGGATTTCGCTCGCGATCTCCGCCGTGCTGCAATCCAATCCTATCGCCGCAGGGGGGGACCCCGGGACCTGGCTGGCCACGGCCTACGGGTTCTTCAACCCGAACCATCCGTCGCAGACGATTCCGCTCGCCTACCCTCCAGTTCTGTTCCCCCTGCTGGGAGCGACGATGTACCTGACAGGAGGCCCGGTCGCGGCGGCGCAGGTATTCGCCCCGGTCCTCTACTTCTTCGTCGGCCTGAGCATCTTCTTCCTGGCCACCCAGATGTTGCGGAGCCGTCTCGTCGCCCTGGCCGTCACGGGGGTCGTCATGATCGACCCCCAGATGATCGAGATGCTCTTTTGGGGGGCCTACCCCAACCTGCTCGGGTTCGTCTTTCTGTATGTCGCCCTGGGCGGACTCGTCATGATGGGGCGAGGGACCGTCTCCCGTGGCGCCTTCGTCTTCTGGATCTTCGGGATGCTGACGGTGCTGACGCACTCACTCGCGGGAATCCTTCTCGCGGCCGTCACATTCTTCGTGCTCCTGCTCAGCTGGCCGATCCCTGTCCCGACCCAGCAGGAGATTCAAGCGAAGTCCGCGGGAGGAGAGGCCGACGTACCCGCGGTCCTCCGCCGCGGACTGGTTCTCTCGCGCGGGGGTTGGGTCGGGATCGTCGTGTTCTCGGTTGTGGTAGGCGCCTACTACATCCTGACGGCGCTCGCTCACGTCCCCCACCCGGCCTACTTCGTGTCGAACCCGCTCGCCTTTCAGGCCGCCGGCCTCAGCGGCTTCTTCCATTCGATCTTCCCCGGGTTCAACATCCAGTCCCTGGTCGTCGTCGCCCTCCTCGGGCTCACGATCCTCACAGTCCTCCTCCTCTACGGGATTCTGTTCATGAGCCGGACGCAGTGGTTGAGCACGTCGGTCCTCGTCTTGATGGCGAGCGGCGTGGCGATCGCCTTCACGCCGGTCGTGGGCTGGATGCTCCGGATCATCACGGACTACACCCGGTTCGGTTTCTTCTTGATCGTCCCCGTCGCACTGTCGTTCGGTTACATCATCGACCGGGGTTGGGTCTCCGCCCATCGAAAGCCTGAGACCCGTCCCGTCCGGCTCTCGGGTGTGGCTTCGCCGACAGTCCGACGATGGCTCCGGCGGAGCCGGCATCCCCGCCGGGCCGTGGCCTTCGCGATCACTACCTTCGTGGTGGGGGTGATGATCGCCGGCGCGCTCACCGGGCCCGCCCTGGGGCGTCTCGAGAAGCAGTTCACCAAGGTCGGTCACGACCAGAACTTTATCGACGCCCTCAATGTGATCGACCGGACGGGGGTCCCGGGGAGCATCCTTACCGTCCCGAGCGCGGACAAGTGGGCACGGGCGATCTCCGAACGGAACGCGTACGCTCCCTACACTCAGTCGACCTACCTGTTCGCCGTGAACCAGATCTTGGATTCGGACCTCTCGTACTATGCCCTCATGAGCCACTACGCGATCACGAATGGTCTCGTCTCGGCCACGGTGCGGGGGGTCTCGCCGTCGTACATCAACAGTACGGCGAACAACATCTCCAGCTACGGCATCCCCGGCTTCGGCGCGTACGTGGTCGGCGCATACCATCCGGTGCTGCAGGTCAAGGGCAATGGCCTAAGCGTCGGTTTGATCAACGCCACGACCGGAATCGGGTACCTCGAGCCAGTCACGGCCCTGCCGACGGTACTTCTGCCGTCCACGGTGGGGGCACCGCTCGAGATCCTGTTCAACCAAACCGGTCGCGCCACGGGGAGCGGGTTCGAGCTCGAGATCTTCGCCGCCCCCGTCCCGGGCGTCCCCCAGCTCACGCTCTACTTCAACGCCATCGCCACTGGTGCGGACTCGCTCGTGACGCTGAACGTCCCGATAGTCCCCGCAAACGGAACCAGTGCGCAGGTCTCGTTCTCGACAGCAGGACAGTTCAACTGGCGTACGTTCTCTACCGGCGGCGCCGTGAACGGCCCCCTCACGGTCGGTAACGTCACGCCTGTGTCCGCCCTGGTGAATGTCGGAAGCAATCAGACCGACCTCTCGTTCCGGGCATCGGCTATAGCGGGCTCGCGGAGCATCGCCGGCTCGCTCTCGCTCTGGACCACCACCGGGTCCACGCTCGACAACGTCCTCCCCCCGGTCCTCGATACGCCGGAGGTCTGGTCCGAGCTCGATGTCCGATTCATCTTGATGAAGGAACCCACGGCGTACGCCGGCCCAGCGCCCCAAACCGTCTCCACCGCCGGGGAGATCCCGTACCTCGAGGACGAATTCGGCGCGACGCAGATCTACAACAATACCGAATGGTCCGTCCTGGAAGTTCCCGCCGACGAATAGCCCCGGCCGCTACCGGCCTAGCCCCGGTTATCCCCTTTTCTTCGGTGCCTCCACCAGCCCACCGCAAGGTAGCAGACCAGGGCGGCGGCGATCCCGATCGTGACGAGGGTAACGTAGTAGAGCCACTCCGGCACCGAGAGCCCGAGGAGTTGGAGCGAAGACGACGACGATGAGGGCGGCGTCGCGGCGATGAGATGGAGGGGGATCGCGTAGAGCAGGAACGTGCTCGGGGACGACGTGTTGAACTCCTCGAAGCACCAGATCTGCGCGATGAGTCCCTGCGGTGGGATCGAGGTAGGGATCGTCTCGTTCCAGCAATAGGGGAGGACCGCCGCCCCGGGGATCGTAACGTTGGCCCGGACGAAAGCGTTCAAGGGATTGACGGTCTCAGCGTTCAGCGAGAACGTCCGGCCCTGGACCGGTCCCGAGAGGCAGGCCGTGAACGAGCTCCCCGGAGTGAGCGTCGTGGAGCTGGTCCCGACCAGGATCGCGATCTCATCGGGGAACAATGAGAACGGTGGGCTCCAGCCGGTCGAAATGGTCTTCGACGCATTGGGCAGCGTGATGTTGTACGCCCACTCGACCGTGAGATTGACGGTCGGCCACGGGAGGGTGCTCGTGACCGACACGAGCTGGGTCGAGAACAAAGCCCCCGGCGTAGCGTTCACCGCCTCGGCGGCCGTAAGGGTGCGTGCCGGGAAGCTCACGTTTACCCACGCCCCGCTCGTGACGGTGACGTTCGTGGCGCCGTACGAGAATCGGAGCTGACCGCTCGGCTGCCAGAAGATCTCCGCGAGTGGAGGAAGATGGACGCTCACGCCCAGGTCGGTCGATCGGTAGTGGGATACGTTCAACCGGAGTGTGGGCTGGATCGCCGTCCCCGGGAGCAAGGTCGAGGCACTTGGGAGCAAGTTCGAGACCCCCGACAGGTACGACCCGGGCTCGTTGAGGGTCAACGAGAAGTTCGCCGTCGGGTGGGTCGCGAAGTTCTCAGGCGTCGGAGTGGCCGGAACTAGCCGCGCCGTCGGCCCTCCGGCACCTACCGAGCCCTGCCCGGCCAACGATAGACCACTAAGCGCGAAAAGAGCGACTACGGCGAAGGTGAGAAACGCGATGGCCGGGGCTCGGGGGATCACGCAAGACCACGCGGACGGCCCAAAATAAGGCTGACCCCTCAGCCCTAAGGACTCTCTCCCACCCAGAATCCGTCGATAGGCGAGACGCGGCCTCACGCCTTCGGGTCGGTCAGATCCTTCGACGGCTCGTTGAAGGGAGACGCGCGCCTCCCCCCGCCAAATTCCCCTCCGCACCGCTCAAATACCCTCCTCTGCCCATGGTCGTCCGACCCCGAGTTCCATGAAACCGCGATTCCGAGTCCTTGTGGATTTCGATGGCACGCTCGTGGAACCGAACGTTGCCATCCTCCTCGTCGAGCGGTTCTGCCCCAACGGAGAAGCGGTCGCTCACGAGGTTGACCTGCAGCTCCATTCGGGTCAGATCACGCTCCGGGAGGCCTGGGACCGGCAGGCGGCTCTCCTTCCGGCCGACCGCATGGACGAGATGCGCCAGTGGGCCGTCGACCAGGTCCCCCTCCGCGCAGGGGCCATGGAGTTCATGTCCCTCCTAGCCCACCACGGGCTGCCGACCGCGGTGGTCTCGGGAGGGCTCGACTTCTACATCCGGGCCATCCTGGAGCGAGAAGGGTTGGACGTCCCGTTCGTCTCAGATTCCCTCCGGAAACGAGCGGACGGTCGGGTCGAGGTCCTGCACCCCTACGGCCACGCCACCTGCCGGCTTTGCGGGATCTGTAAGGCCCAGGTCGTTCGGTCGCCGACGCCGGCCGCCGAACGGACGGTCTTCCTCGGCGATGGGTCGACCGACCGGTACGGCGCGGAGGTCGCCGACATTGTCTTCGCGCGTCACCGGCTTCGCGGCTACTGCGAACGCGCCGGGATTCCGTTCATCCCGTTCGAAGGGTTTTCGACCGTGACCTCCCAGTTCGAGCGGTGGCTCTCGGGAAGTGAGCCCATCCCGGTTCGCCCCCACCTCGGGCTGGGAACCTCTCTCTGCCCTATCTCACACACCTTGGCCGGTACGTTCTCGCAGGCCCGGGTCCCGGGGCGTGCCGCGCCCGGTCATGGAGCGTTCCACCCTGACTCTCCGTCACCTCCGAGCGGAAGCCCGAGGGGCTTGCCCGCCGAAGGTGGACGCGGACCCACGAGGGAAGGGACATGAGCTTGGTCAAGGGCGTGCTGGGCGTGACGTTGATTCTGATCGTCGCCGCAGCTCTCGGGGCCCTGCCGTGGGGCACTAATGGCTCCCCGGCCTCGCCGCCCTCAGCGATTGGCCCGACCTCGACCTCTACAGCTGCGGTCATGCCCAGAGCGGCTACCGGCGCGGCGACCGTGCCCCCTGCGGTCATTTCGACCCTTGGTACCGAGGGTCCGGCCGTCACCGCCGGCGCCATCGCTCCCCACACGGTCGCGCTTAGCCTTCCCGGGCCCCGACCTCGGGCCTGGGGCGCGCTAGACCTTCCCCCGGGCATGCCGTCCCTGGGATCAACGGGGCCTGCCGCGCCATCGACGGGCGGCGATCCTCCCTCTCCCTGCTTCGTTGTGAACCCATCCGTCGGCGGCCAGTCGATGCTTCCCAGCTCCTGCGTCGGGCACGACGAACCGACCATCGGGTTCTATTCTGCCTCACCCGGAAGTGGAGGCAACGTCACGTGGAACGGTTCGCTGCCGATGGACCAGTCCACGACCCAGAACCAGTCCAACCTCTATGCCACCGCCTTCTTCGGGTTGGTCGTTTCCGATCCGGCGTCTTGGCTTGGGCAATGCTACGTCGAGGTCCAGCTTTACCCCGATTTCAGCTGGACCCAACCGGACACGTCGACCTCCGGTGTCTGGAGTAGTGCGGTCGTCGGTTGGCAGGTCGACCCGGTGACCGGGGCCATCGACACTTGCTTCTACGAGCCCCTGTCGCTCAACGGAGTGTCGGCGGACGGCTAC
The DNA here is from genome assembly GCA_963735185.1 of uncultured Thermoplasmata archaeon. Taxonomy (GTDB): domain Archaea; phylum Thermoplasmatota; class Thermoplasmata; order Lutacidiplasmatales; family UBA184; genus Lutacidiplasma. The sequence goes on along the minus strand of CAVTJV010000005.1, from coordinate 158,305 downwards.
TTCGAGCTAACGCAAGGCGACCGCTTCTCCTTCTCCGCCTCCGGATGGATGACGGACCCCACGGGCGAAACGATCGCTCTTACGGACCTGACGAGCGGGGCGGGCACTAAGGCGACCCTCTACAACTCAACGGGAGGCATCCCGCTGGATCCTGCGTACGGGACCAACTCGGTCGCCGGAGCCCTCCTGTGGAGCGCGGGGGGACAGCTGCCGATCTCGTTCGGATTCGAGATCGGTCGAGCCGGCAACCCAGCTGGGGTCGCGAACAACACCTACGGCGGGTGTAGCCCGGGACCGAATCCCTCCTCCCCCGGTGACGCCGCGGTCCCCTGTCCGAGCTATGACCCAGTGAGCTGGGTGAACGACACCCTGACCCCCTGGAGTCTCTCTCTGCCCACGTTCTTCAACGGAGCGGGGCGCTCTTCCGCCGTCCAGGTCGACCTGACCTCGTCGCTGGGAGGGAACCGGGTGATCACCAACGAGAGCGGCGGCTCGTGCGCGAACCGCGTCGACAGCGCGTTCTGCACCTACCCGTGGTTCGGCTACTCCTGCACCCTCGCCGCATACACGTTCGGCGCGACGGACTACGCGAGCGAATCGAACGACTTCGGGGAGGGCGCACAGTTCTCCTCGAGCTCCACGCTCAACCTCCTCGGTCTCGCGACGTTCCTCCCCGACGCGTCCAGTCAACCGAATTGTGGTGCAGCGAACTATACGGTCGGGCTCTCGACGCAAGGGGTGGCGGGCGGGTCGGTCCAGTTCCTATCGACGAACTACTCCTCCAGCGGGAGCGCTTCGGGGGTCTCCGTGGGCGATTACTCGCTGACGGCGACGGCACCGACGGGCGTCGGGTTCGCGGGGTGGTCCGTCTCCGGCGGGCTCTCGATCGTTGGCCCTTCCTCTTCCCCGGCCGCCACCCTTCACGTGGGGGGGAGCGGATCGGTGTCGGCCAAGTTCACGAATACTCCGGCTCTGACCACCGTATCCTTCGATTCCGCGACACTCGGAACGTCCGTGATCATCGCACCGGGGGCCGAGTTCGGAAACACCACGGGATTCACGACGATTGCGTCGGGACATTCGATCGACCTGGCTCCCGGAGTCTATGGGATTCAAGCCGGGCCAGCACCGGGGTCTGCGTTCGAATCCTGGGGCGTCACGTCCGGCGCCGCCGCCGCAGAGGTCGCGGCCCGAGGAGGCTCGGTGACCTGGCTCACGGTCACCGGGGCAGGCGCGGCGGCGACCGTCACGGCCACGTACACGTCGACCGCGAACGGAGTCACCGTTACCGTTACAGGGAACGGGAACGGAACCGTCGATCTTGGCGGGCAGTCATTCCCCTACAATCCCTCCACGGGAGAGTCCCAGGGAGTCGTCGCATTGGAAGCGGGCACTTACGTCGCGAACGCGACCCCGGCGCCGGGCTGGGAGTTCCTCGGGTGGTCGTACTCTCCTTCCACGGTCCTGATGGACTTCAACGCGAGCACGAACGTTTCGTTCCCCGCCGGCGTCGCCACCCTGAGCGCGACGTTCGCCGCCGCGGTGACGGTGCTGGTCTCTCCCGCATCTGGCGGCTCCGTTGCCGTGGGGGTCGGAGGTCCCCTCGCCAACAACACCACGGTCTGGCTTCCTCGGGGATACTACGCGCTCAACGCCGTACCCCTTGGATTCTTCAAGTTCTCGGCCTGGCAGGTGAGCGACCCGGCGGCTCTCTGGGTGCTGAAATCGTCCTACCCGATCACGCACGTCTGGGTGAACGCGAGCGCTACCGTAACCGGCTTCTTCCAGAGCGTCACGAACGTCTCCCTAACCTTTCACAACGTACCGGCCGCCGGCGGGTCCATCCGGTTCAACTACGGGCTCGTTTCCGGCGCGACGGCAACGAACACGACGCTCGGCAACGGGACGTTCCTCGTGGTGGCGGAGCCCGCGGTCGGGTACGCGTTCTCACACTGGACGGTGACGACACCGCCGCTCGTCCTGACCGCAGGCATCCTCACCGTCTCCGGCGGAGGGGGCTCGCTGACGGCAACCTTCACCGCGTTGGGGTATCCGATAACGTTCGTGGGCGGCGCCGGGCCGTCGGCCGCGACCGCGGTCCTGAACGGCCAGACGATCGCGAGCGGGCAGTCGGTGATGGTCCCCGGAGGACGGTACCCCCTATCGATCAACCTGGCTCCCGCCACCTCGTTCCTCAAGTGGGTCAGCACCGGGAAGGTCTTCCTCCAGAGCCACACGTTGGGGACCACGACCGCCACGGTCGAAGGTGCGGGGACGCTCAGCGCGGTCATCGACCCGTTTGCGGTCACGTCGATCACGGCGTCGTCTCCGGTCGGGGACGTAGGTGTACCCGTCACGTTCACCGCCCACGTCATCGGGACGGCCCCGCAGAGTTACGCTTGGCATGGCCTTCCCACCGGGTGTTCCGGGTCGGATGCGAACTCGACCGCGTGCACTCCATCGGCCACGGGTACGTTCGAGACGTACGTGTCGGTTACGGGAACAAACGGGCTCCCGTTGAAGAGTTCCTCGCTCGCCTTCACCGTTGGGCCACGCCCGCTCGTAACCGGATTCACCGCCTCCCGGTACGTCCTTGATGTGAATATGTCGACGAACCTCTCCGTAACGACCTCAGGCGGCTCGCTGCCGCTGAGCTACTCGTACGCGGGCCTCCCGGCGGGGTGTTCCAACGCGAACACTTCCTCAATCGTGTGCACGCCGACTGGACCCGAGAGCTCGACCGTCGAGGTCACCGTGACGGATATGGCCGAAGTGAGCGTCACCGCGAACCTCACCCTGACGGTGAATCCCCCGCTCTCGGTATCGGGGCTCACGACCAGTCGGGCAGTTGTGACCGTCGGCATCTCGTTCGTCCTTGCGGCAAGCGTGACTGGTGGCGGTGCGAGCCTCGCATACCGCTATAGCGGCCTACCGTCGAGCTGCCCTTCCGCAAATGTCGCGAGCCTCAGGTGCACCCCGGGGTCGGGCGGGACGTATTCGATCACGGTGAACGTCACGGACGCGGCGGGCGCGTTCGGCCTCTCCTCGGTCTCCGTCCTCGTCAACCCGATCCCGACCGTGGTGAGCTTTGTAGTCACTCCTTCCACGATCCAGCTCGGTCAAAACCTGACGTTCTCGGTGAATGCGACGGGGGGCACGGGCCCCCTCACGTACAACTACTCCACGTTGCCCGCCGGCTGCGTGAGCCAGAACGCCTCCAACTTCACGTGCCGACCCACGGCGACCGGGACCTTCCAGGTCGGGGTCGTGGTCACGGACGTGTTCGGCGTGAGCACCGTGCTGACCCCGTACGGCGTAGTCGTCAACCCGGTCCCGGCAGCAGGGAGCGGTAGCTCTGGCGGGGTGCCCTGGTGGGTCTGGGCTGGGGTCGCTGTCGTTGTTGTGGTGGGAGCTGCCGGCGTGTACCTCCTGCTCCGGCGCCGTTCGGCCAAGGAGTGACGCCGGCGGAGCGAGCTGGCGTAACCCCTCCGCGGTCGGACGGGCGCATCGACGTCAGACGGCCGCGGACCGGCACCCAGTCGTCTCCTCCCCGGGCTTCGAACGGGAAGGCTGTGAACCCTGCCGGGATGGACGCGGCGACCCATTCATCACCACGGAACCGTGAGCTTCAGTAACCACCCGCACTACGAGTGGACCTCCGTTCCCCCCCCCGTGTAGGTAGACAGCTAATCTTCGAGGAGGTCCGGCCCGGGGCGCGAGGACGCCGGGGGCCGATACGGCGGGCAAACCTGTCTTCGGACCTCGCGGAATCGGTAAAGTATGATATACGTGTAGATACGTATTCCCAACCGATGTATCAATCCCGGGCCCAAATCGAGGCGCACGGTCTCAATTTCGACCCCCTTGTCGAGACCGAAACGCCCGCGAGGCCATTCTTGGGCTGCGATGTGGCGACCCTCCGCCCGGGAGTTGGATAGACGATGGAAAGCTCCGTTCGCTTCTCACGGGCCGGGTTCGCCTTCCCGACGCCGTCGGCCGCGCTGGGAGTCCCGCCCCTACCCTCGGAGCCCGGACTGGTGCGAGCCCTCCGCCTTCTCGGCATGGTGCCGCGCGAATCGCGGATGTACCTTGCCCTCGTCCGGGTTCCCCTCGGAGCGAGGGAAGCCTCGGCGCTCGTTGGACTCCACCGGGCGACCGGGTACCGGATGCTCGTGCGTCTGATCGACCGCGGAATGGTCCGTGGCAACGGCCGCACTCCTCAGTTGTTCGAGGCCGTCCCGCCCCAGATCCTCTTCCAGCGGCTCGAACGCGCGTACCGGGACGAGGCCGAGATTGCGACGTTGATGTCCGAGTCGATCGTTGGGGTCCCGGACGCCCGGACGATGTCGCCCTCCTCGGTCTCCGGGCCGGCCGAGCGTACACGGTTCTTGTGCGGCGAAGGTCTGCCGAATCACCCTGCGCTAGCCAAGCTCGCCGAAGCGAGGAATTCGGCGGCGATTGTCGTCCCGCCGCTGTCCATCCCAGTGCCCTACAGGCTCGCCCTCGCCAGTACGATCGGGCGGATAGCTCGCCAGGGAGTCAACATTCGGCTCATCCTCGACGCGACCCCGGCCGATTACCGCTTCGCCCTCGCGCTCCTTCGGGAATCAAGGGGCTCGACCAGTTCCCTCCAGGCGCGTCACTTCGCGCCCCTCGCGACCCACGTGTACGTGATCGACCGTCGTCGGGTCGTTCGATTTCCGGTCCTCGGAGCGTCTAACCGGCACTCTCCGGTGGGAATTCTTCTCGAGGACCCCTCGCTGGTCCGCGCCCAGGTCTCCCGGTTCGAGTCCCTTTGGTCCGAGGCTTCGGGTGAGCTCCTACCCCCACGTCGGACCCGAGCATACGTTGGGTGAGCCTCGGAGGAACAGCTCGGCTCCTCTCGTCGTACATTGCCGGAAAGATTTGCCCTGCCGCCCAGAAAGCGGCAGATGAGCCCAAAATAGCCAACGGTACGGCGGCATGTGAGCGGACTCGGCGGCCTCGACGCCGGTCACCGACCAGGCCCACCGGCTCCCGCGCGGGTGACTCATCCGCTAGGATGCGTCGCCGGCTCGCAAGATGATCTAAGGGGTCAACCTACGATGGTTGATCGTCGCCGTGGCGGGCCTTTCGAGGTGCCCCACGCTCACGCTCTAATACCCACCATACCGTTCCCTGCCGAGGAATTCATGATTCCGGAAGCGCACGGCGGCTACCTGGTTGATCTTCAGCGACCCGAGAGCGAACTGCGGCGGCGGGAATCCGAAGGAGCGGACCTGTTGCGGATCGCTCCGTTCATCGACCAAGTGTATGATGCTGAAAAGATTGGCATCGGTGCGTACAGTCCGCTCACGGGGTTCCAAGACCGCGCGACGGTCGAGTCCGTCGTGTCCAAAGGGCGCCTACCGAACGGGCTGCCGTGGACGATGCCCATCGTGCTCGCGCCGTCCGGAACCACCAACGAAGCCGTGGTCCAGTCCGTGCGCGCGGGCGATGAGGTCGGCCTGGTCGATACCACGGGTCGACTGTTCGCCCTCCTGCATGTGGAGGAGAAGTTCCCGTACGACCGTTCCGAGGTCGGCAAAGCCATCTATGGCACGACCGACCCGAAACACCCCAATGTCGCCGACCTCCTTGCCATGGGTGCCACGGCGATCGCCGGCAAGCTCGACCTCCTTCGTCGGTTGGACCTCCCGACCGGAGCACTCGAGCTCTCTCCGGTCGAGACCCGGGCGGAGTTCGCCCGGCGAGGATGGAAGAACGTCGCCGGTTATCAGACACGCAACGTCCCGCATACGGCCCACGAGTACCTTCAGAGATGCACCCTAGAGCGCGAGGACATCGACGGATTGCTGATCCACCCCGTTCTCGGTCGACTGAAGAAGGGAGATTACCGCCCCGAAGTGGTCCTCGAAGCCTATCAAGCGCTCGTCCAAAACTACTACCCGGCGGACCGGGTCCTGCTGGCGGCTCTCACTATTACCATGCGATACGGGGGGCCGAAAGCGGCGCTCTTCCTGGCCATTGTCCGGAAGAACTACGGCTGCGGAGCGTACATCGTCGGCCGAGACCAAGCGGGAGTGGGCACGTACTACGAACCCTACGCCTGTCAGCGGATCTTTGACGAGTACCCGATTGGAGTGCAGGCCCTCAAGTTCGCGGAGACGTTCTTCTGTCGCGATTGCGGCTGGATGGCCTCGTCGCGGACCTGCGCCCATCCCCCGGACCGCCGTCTCAACACGAGCCAGACCCGGATTCGAGAGGCCCTCGCGAAGGGCGAGGCACTGCCCGCTGAGATCATCCGCCCCGAGGTCGCGAAGGTGCTTGCCCGGGGGAACGTGCTGACGACGGAATGAGCGCGCGTTCCGTATCGGACGTGTTGCGGATCCGACCCTCTCTCGAGCTACCCGATCCGAGGCTGATTGAGTGGGGATGAATAGCGCGTCTTAGTTGCTGGATCTATTCATTCCAGACCCGCGTTCTTTCCAGTAGCCAACTCTCGAGCAGGGTGGGTTCGAGAGAAGGAGAACGCGTCCGGTCCTGGCGGACCAGACCGAACTTGAGGTCGAACCTCCCTCGAGTTGAGTTGCAGATTAAGAAGCATTCCTTGAGAAGATTTCAGTTCGAGGCCAGAGTATTAATACGAGCACACTGGCAGAGTGGCTCGATTGACTGAGTTCCATCCTCTGCCCGCAAGGGCGGCGATGGGGCCACAACAAAAGAGGAGGGGAAGAACCCTTGAACTGGAGCGGACGCCGAACGGAGACGTGCCGACGGGAGAGAACTTGGGGCGGATGGATTTTTGCGGGTGGGGTGGTCGCAGTGATTGTTACTGTGACCTTGCTCGCGAACGGCTTCATTCCGCTCGAATCGAGCATGGGGATAGCCCCTGCATCGATCACGGCCCCGCAATCCTCAAACGCGCAGATTGCGGGAAGTGTCGTTGCCACCCTGAAAGCGGGCGGTCAGGTGGCGGTGACCCCGTCCACCTTCTGGGGGCTCGTCGCGGTGACTGCCGCCAGTAAGGGCATCGTGACCGACCCAGCGCTCGGCAGTTTCCTGAACGCGACCCCGTTCACTACGTACAGTTACACCTCGCAGTCCGACCAGTGCAACATCACTAGCAACGTGCTGTACAAGGACGATGGCAGTACGGTGAGCCCGTGTGGGTTCAACGTGGCAGCCTTCAAGGTTTGGTGCGACTCCAAGGGCGCGGACTGCACCTCGATCCTCACCCTTCCGGGCGAGAACAACAATAGCGGCGAGGATGCCAATATGGCGAGCTATATCGTCAAGACCATCGGCTTCCAGCCGACCTACTGGGCCATCGGAAACGAGCCCAGCCTCTGGAAGCACTATGGCATCCCCTGGAAGGCCTGGAAGACAACGGATGACAAGACACCCACACCGCTCGCCTACGCGATCGATATGAAGAACGCGATCGCCGCGGTGAAGAAGGTCGATCCGTCGGCTAAGTTCATCGGGATCCAGGCGGACTGCGAATGCTCTCCCACATGGTTCGCCGCGGTAGCCCAGGTCGATGGTTCGTCGATCTCGGCCATCTCCTACCATACCTACCCATCGGCAGCCCGTTCCCAGACCGAGACGCCGACGCAATTCTTCGCGACGCTCTCGACCAAGTCGAACATCACCCACAGCTATTCGTTGGTCCGGGGCTATCTGGCCGCGGACTGCAAGAGCTGTAACACGATGCCGATCTTCGTGACGGAGTACAACTCCGGGCCCGGTTGGGGTCCCTCGAACCTTGCCGGGACCTACCAGGACGCGGTCTTCTTGGCCGCTTCTACGGTACAGGCATTGCTCGCGAACGTGACGATGTTCGACATCTTCTACCTCCAGACGTACGAGACATCGATGGTAGACAGTTGGGCGCTGATGAACCAACAGAACACGGTGGGGCCGGAGGGGATCCTCTACGAGGACCTTCTCTCCCACATGGAAACGGGGCACGTGATGGCGGTCAAGATCGTCACCACCGCGGGAAACGTTTGGGGAGTCATCACCTCCGATGGAGCGAAGGAAAGCCTATTGGTGGTCAACGCGAACGTCACGCAGTCGATCGACCTCAACCTGAACCACGTCCTAAAGATCGGATCGGGAACGTCGCAGACCTACTACCAGTGGGCGTCGGGTCAGGGGAAGCCCACCTCCACAAAGACCACTTCGCTCTTCGGATACTTCACGATCCCACCCGAAGGGGTTCTGATGATTGACTGGACGAGCTGAGGAGAGCGGACAGAGTTCGTGGAGTGGCCGATCGTCGGTCCAGCGGGCGAGGAGGTAACCCTTTCGCTTCCGCGGGCGGCTTTCCAGAGCCGCCCCCGGATATCGGTCAAGCAGAGTCCGATGGCCCGGGGCACCCTCGGTCGAACGAGGATGACAAACCTGACGCAGTTCTTGGACTCTCGCGGGCGGCCTAGCGGGAGAGGATACTCTCGAAGCTCCGAAGGAGGCGCCGCGAGCTGTGAACTAGGAAAGACTTCCTGAGTAGGTGGGCAGGTTGGAACGTGGCCGGTTCTTCCCCTTGGATGACCTTGAGGGATCTCGTATCGGACTTTTGTGACGCTACCCCGACGGTCGAGCAGGCTTTCTTGTCCCAGAGGCCGTCGGAGCGAGTCCGTGTGGCGATGAGGGGGGCTCGCGAGGGACGACTTGGAGAGGAAGGCCGCTCGGCCAACCGCTTCGGGTGATTCCCGAGAAGGACAACGCAATCCTCGTGTTGAAGGTGCGAGGGCTCGGCTACCGTGTCATGGCGAGTGCATGGGACCTATCGAGGGAACACGGGCCAATGTCCCTCCACGGGCACAGCCGGAGCTGCTGGACAACTCCGTCATAAGACAGAGGTGAGGCGACTCGACTCAGGGACTTGGACCCTGCTTGGGAGCACGTTTCCTACGATGTTCAATCTCTCTGCCTAAGCCCATAACTCGCTCAGGGGGTGTCCGGCGGCGCTGCCGTCGTCTCCGGGCAGCTGACAACCGTCATTCCGCGGGATGAAGAGGCCAGTCGCAGCGCCTGGCTAACGTTCGAGGCGGGGTCCGGACCTACAAGGGCAAACAGATCTCGCCGCCCCATCGTCGCGTCTACAGCCTAAGCTCGCCGGGGACGCGAAATGTCCCCCAGGAGGACCGAGATAGGAGACTAAGAGGCGAACGTTACCGTGATTTGAACCGCCGTTCCGTCCACAGTGACGGTGCCGGGGCTTGCCGTGTACCCCGAGCCGGGCGCGCTCACGGTGTAACCGTACCGTGCCGTTCGGAAGATAGTACCAGATCTTGGCGGTCGTCGAGTTCTTGGTCACGCCGCCAATTCGTCACGCTCCAGCTCGTCCCGCTCGGCAATCCGGTCTCTTTCATCGTGACCAGATAGGTCATGTGCGTGAAGTGGATAGTCACAGTAACGGCGGACCCGTTGACCGTAAACGCTCCCGTTGCCGTGCGCGAGTAATTCGCGACGTTGGCCACGGAATAAGGGTACGTACCGTTAGGGCGATAGTACCAGATCTTGGCGGTCGTCGAGTTCTTGGTCACGCCGCCAATCGCCACGCTCCAGCTCGTCCCGCTCGGCAATCCGGTCTCTTTCATCGTGACCAGATAGGTCACATGGGAGTAGACGAGCGTCGGCTCGGCAACTGAAGCGCCGTTCACCATGACACTCCCGCGGTACGGGACGGTCGCCTGGTGCCAGCCCGAGACGTCGACAATCGTGTAGGGATAGGTGCCATTCGGCTCCGTGAACGTGATGGTGGTCGTCGTGGAGGTGTGCTGGGTCCCGTTCAGCGTCACCGACCAACTGGTGCCGGAGGGCAGCCCGGTCTCCTTGAACGTCACCGTATACTCCACCGTGCCGTACCCGTCGTCCGTGATCCCCGAGATCGAGGCGAAGGTAGGGAATCCGGGGGAGGTTGTGCGGTACAGGTAGTCGTACTCCCCGTAGTTGTCGAGCCCCGTGCCGTGCTTTCCCTGGAGGTTGAAGAGCCATTCGACGGTCGCCGCGATCCCATACGCCGCGTCCTTCTGGTTCATCGGGGCGACCCCTCGGTTGTAGTGGTCGATCACAAGCCCGTAGATCTGTCCGCCGCAGACGGCGTAGCCCGCGCCCGCACCGGCCGTCTTGCAGTAATGATAGTCGTCGCCTGAGATGATTCCCGGGACCGAATACCCTCCGAGGGTGTAGGGATTTCCGTCCTCGTCCCACGTCACGATGAACATGGTATGGTTGACGTTGTTTCTCTCGACCCCGTTCGTACTGTTCAATATCGAGCCGAGGAACCCTTGCAGCCAAACGTCGACCTGGGTGACCTCTCTACACTCAATCTTGGACCCACTGAGCGACGCGCACTTCGCCGGAACGCTTCCACAGGTGCTGTCGCCGTCGTGGCAGATGTTCGGCGAGTAGAACGAGAAGTTCACGAAGTGGGTGGATGTGATCCCCTCGTCACCGGCCGTGCCATTGAAGTAGCCGTTACCCAGCACGTGGGATTGGCAGAACGACTGGTTCTCCGTCACATTTCGGAAATACAGGAACGGGACGTGACGCACGACGAAGTCGCCGACGTTCTGGTCCGGGTTCACGCAGATGCTGGGGGGGAGGTTCTCCGCGAACTGAGCCCATGTAAAGGCGTTCGACTGGTCCCCTGAGATCAGGTCCGCGAGGGACGCGTTGGTATAGTTGTACCACGTAGCCGACCCGCAGTTGTTGGTCACGGCCGCCACCGCCGCGATGTAAGCCGACTGCGAAGCATGACAGGTCGAGTACATCTCCGTCATGTTGCCATACGTGGCGCCCAGGTACCGCTCGTAGGGTCCGTATTGGTCGACGGCACCGACCCCTTCGTTCTCCAGATAGATGACGACGACGTGTTGGATCGGGTGACTGGAGGGGACCGGGCTTCCGGCGACAGCAAGTGGGACCGAGGCGGGGGACGCCGGGTGCGCTGTCTCCCCCACAATCGATGCCCCGATAGAGAAGAGGAAGAGCGCCGCAAGCACGACTGCCCCTAACGCCGCGAGAACGGATGACCGCCGCCGTCTCACGCGCCGAGGGGGTTGGGAGGGTTTTCGCTCTGGGGCCGCCAGTTCAAGGGTGGCAGCGGTTGACGGTGCCCTGGGCGGACGGCAACGTGTAGTCATCGCGGGAGTTCCGACCTTGGGTGGGTATTTCCGCTCTTCGAGTGCGGGGGGATGTAGCCCTGCAACGCCTCCTTCCGAGATTATCCGTCCTCTAAGCACTCGATCCTCAATTCATGCAATCGCGTACCCCAACCTCGCGCCCGTTCGCCGGTGAATTGGCCTTTCCTGTGAGGGGGTCACTTTCCTCGGGCGGCCCACCGACGACCGTTGCTAGGATGCTCCGCACACCGATCCGCCAGCGCAATTCCCGATCCCCGGTTCTCACTCTGGAGGCCGTGCTGGGACCGGATGGTGGAGTCAGGAAAACTCGCCGACATGATCGAGGGCGCGGGTTGCATTGGTTCAGGGCTTCCTCGGCCTCCGTCGCACGCTAGACGATAGGGGCCCCCACTGTCGATGGACGACGCGAAACCTTGCCTCGCCGGGTCAACTTTGGGAAATGGAATCGGGACGGGAAGAGGAAACTCCGAGCCCTTCGGCCTGGGGAATAGGGAACCAGTCGGAAGGTCGAGAAGGGCGAGACGTCGAAGGTCGCCTTTGAGAGCGTTGCGGAATCCTCCGAGGGCGCGAATCAGCGCGTGGGTTCCCATCGGGGTGCGGCGTCGCGCGGACCGGCATGCGGGCCTACGTGCTCCTTACAGTAGGTCATCGACCGGGTGCGACAGGGAACCTCGTGCCGGGCAAGACGCCTGTGCTCGCGGGCACCTTCAGAACTGGCACGTCAGATTCGTTCGTCCGGCAGGGAAGGCAGTCAGGGAAATCAATCGACGGAGATCCAGGGAGATGCCCCTCGTCCATCGCGATTCGGTCAGTGCTCGAGTCCCTCAGAAGGTGAATCCATTGGTCGCGACCGACTGGCCGCCATCGGGCACCGAAAGCTATCGGAACACCCATGTCTGCTCGTAGCCAAGAAACAAGACCATCTCCTGGGAGGCAGGGTCGTAGGCCATCAAGGAGGGCTCGCTCACGAAGGGCGGCGACACGTTCAGCCCACTCGTGAGGTTCTCCCAAACTCCTCCGCCATACGTCCACGTGTCGCTCAGGTTGATGAAGAGATGGAGAGCGACCTTCGTGTATCCACCAACGAGGACAACTTTCGCGAGGGCTGCGTCGTACGCCAAGCCCATCCCGGCGCGGTTGGACGGCGAGACGGCGGGGTAGAGTCGCGTCCATGTCCCTCCGTGGAAGATCCACGTCGCCTGCGAGACGAATCCATGCGCATAGCCTCCCACGTAGACCACTTCACCCAGGGTCGAGTCGTAGGTCATCGCGCTGTCGGAGTCCACCACCGGCGACGGAGACTGGCTGAGGTTGGTCCACTGTCCGTGAGCGAACGCCCAGGTCTCGTTCGAGTCCTTGCCGTGGATACAACATCCCCCCGTAAGGAGCACGTATCCGTCGGCGGCATCGTAGGTCATCGCGAAGCTGTAGAGCGGGGGCGGGGCGGTCGCTGTCGGGATCGGGGTCCAGGTGTTGTTGGCAAAGCTCCACGTGTCGTTGTACACCCCGCACGCGGAGGCGCCGCCGAAGAGAACGAGGTAGTGGTCGGCCGCGTCGTAGACCATACCGGCAAGCGCCCGGGCGGGGTACGGACCAGGTCCGACCTCGGCGGTCAGATTACGCCAGATGCCGGAAGCGAACGCCCAGGTGGAGGATGAGGTGCAGCTACCGCCCGAATCCAGAAGAAGGAGCTCGCCGGGTATTGGCAGGTACGCCATCATGCTCGAGTTGGATGCGGGAGAGGCGGTCGTGTTAAGCCGGGTCCAGGCCGGTGTCGGGGGAGGCGGTGGGTTGACCGGTGGGGGCAGAGGGGGGTTCGACGAACTCGGCGTCGGAAACCCTGCCACAATGACAATGACCGCCACCAGCACGACGCTGCTGATGCCGACCACCAGGAGAGGGAGTCGTCGATCCATGAAGTGAGAACGATTGCGACCCTATTTGTCCGTTGAGGGGGTCCGACGGTGGCAAGTAGATTCGCTCGCCCCGGTCTTTGGGCGCTATTCCGGACCTCGGGAGGGTGCACCGATCGACGTGAACGCCGTGCCTGTCGCCCTCCGGATGAACGAGAGCAGAGGTCTCGGGTCACGTCTTCAGGGCGATTGGGTCGAACCCGCGTCCATCGACGGGAACACAAGGGATGCCTCTTCTCCGTCCGTATGAAGCCCGGAGTCTCTTCACGGAGTGCGTCATCCTGTCGCGCACGCCCCGGCTCGCGTGTTCCTCGCGGTCGGTCATCAACCACGCGCGGACTGGACGGAGGGAGGGATGAGGGCCCCCTCGAGCATCGGGAATGGTTAGATAGGCGAGCCCCCTCCCAGCTTTGCGGCCGCTATGGTCGGTGCTTTTGCCTCGCCAGTTGGAGGCCCGGTGCTGGTGGTCCTCGTCCTTACGTCGAGCCTCGGCCTATCTCTCGTCGGCACCGAGCCGGCCGGAAGCAACTCTTTCGGGATCAATGAAGCCACTGCCAGATCACTCGATTCAGGGGTCCCCGGAGCCTCCGGGAATACCGATTACTCCGTGACCTTCAACGAAACAGGATTGCCTTCCGGCACGAACTGGTCGGTGGCGCTGTACGGGACAAACAATTCGAGCCGAACGTCCACGGTCGAGTTCTTTGAGCCCAACGGATGGTATCCTTACATCATCAACTCCATCCCTGGGTTTGTCGTTGCGCCGTCCAGTGGGTGGGTTCACGTCCACAACGCTGCCGTCCCGGTCAATGTGACTTTTAACGAGACCTTCAATGTGACCTTCACGGAGGCGGGCCTCCCCAACGGCACGACCTGGTATGTCAACGGATCGGCCTGGGGGTCGCTCCCCACGACGGTGGCGAGCACCCTCGGGACCTCGCTCTCCTTGAATCTCACCAACGGGACCTGCTCCTTCACCGTGGCCAGTGCCAACAAGACGTGGGCGCCTGCGTACACGTCGCCCTTTGTCGTGAACGGAGGCCCGGTCGCGGTGCCCGTGACGTTCACAGAGGTCACCTACGCGGTGACGTTCACGGAGAGCGGACTACCGAGCGGTACGTCCTGGTATGTGAACCTCACCGACGGTCCGTCCAACAGCTCGACGGGAACCACGGTCGGCTTCCTCGAACCGAACGGGACCTACTCACTACACTGTGGCGACGGCAGACAAGGAGTATGTCTCGTCGGGAGGAGGGTTCACGGTTAACGGAGCTACCGTGTCGCCGACGGTAACGTTCTCTCTCGTCACTTACACGATAACCTTCACGGAGAGCGGGCTGCCGAGCGGTACGTCCTGGTTTGTGAACCTCACCGACGGTCAGTCCAACAGCTCGGCGGGAAGCACGATCGGCTTCCTCGAGCCGAACGGGACCTACAACTACACCGTGGCGACGGCGGACAAGGAGTATGCGCCGACGCTGGCGGGTGGTTCGTTCGGTGTGAGTGGGGCACCGGTCAGCGAATCGGTAACGTTCAGCCTGGCTACCTACACCGTTACCTTCACCGAAACGGGCCTCCCAAGCGGGACGACCTGGTATGTCAACGGAACGGCCTGGGGGTCGCTCTCCGCGACAGTGGCGGACACTCTCGGGACCTCGGTGTCCGTGAACCTCACCAACGGAACCTACTCCTTCACCGTGGCCAGCGCCAACAGGACGTGGGCGCCCGCTTACACGTCGCTCTTTGTCGTGGACGGGGGCCCGGTCGCGGTGCCCGTGACGTTCACGGAGGTCACCTATGCGGTGACCTTCACGGAGAGTGGGCTGCCCTCGGGCACGCCTTGGAACGTGACGATCGGGTCGGTGACGAGGAACTCGACCACGTCGACCATCATCTTCTACGAGCCGAACGGGACCTACTCATACACTGTGGCGACGGCAGACAAGGAGTATGTCTCGTCGGGAGGAGGGTTCACGGTTAACGGAGCTACCGTGTCGCCGACGGTAACCTTCTCTCTCGTCACTTACACGATAACCTTCACGGAGAGCGGGCTTCCAAGCGGTACGACTTGGTATGTCAACCTCACCAACGGTCAGTCACACAGCTCGACGGGAAAGAGGATCGACTTCTCCGAGCCGAACGGGACCTACCGCTACACCGTCGCGACTGCCGACAAAGAGTATGCGCCGACATTGCCAGGTGGTTCATTCGAGGTGACGGGGACGTCGGTCGGTGACGCGGTGACGTTCAATCTGGCCACGTTCTTCGTCACCTTCACCGAAACGGGCCTCCCAAGCGGGACGACCTGGTATGTCAACGGAACGGCCTGGGGGTCGCTCTCCGCGACAGTGGCGGGTACCCTGGGGACCGCAGTGTCTGCGAACCTCGCGAACGGAACCTACTCCTTCACCGTGGCCAGTGCCAACAAGACGTGGGCGCCTGCGTACACGTCGCCCTTTGTCGTGAACGGAGGCCCGGTCGCGGTGCCCGTGACGTTCACAGAGGTCACCTACGCGGTGACGTTCACGGAGAGCGGACTACCGAGCGGTACGTCCTGGTATGTGAACCTCACCGACGGTCAGTCCAACAGCTCGGCGGGAAGCACGATCGGCTTCCTCGAGCCGAACGGGACCTACAACTACACCGTGGCGACGGCGGACAAGGAGTATGCGCCGACGCTGGCGGGTGGTTCGTTCGGTGTGAGTGGGGCACCGGTCAGCGAATCGGTGACGTTCAGTCTGGTGATCTTCACCGTGACCTTCACGGAGAGGGGGTTGCCGAGCGGGACGGAGTGGTGGGTCAACGTGACCGGGCAGCCATCACAGAGTTCGCGAACGACAGCGATCTCGGTAGGCCTTCCGAACGGGACGTACGTGTATGTGGTCGCTACGACGGACAAGTCGTATCAGTCCTCGGCTGGGGCGTTCACGGTGCGCGGGGCGGTGGCCAGCGAATCGGTGACGTTCAGCCTGGTTACCTACGCCGTTACCTTCACCGAAACGGGCCTCCCAAGCGGGACGACCTGGTATGTCAACGGAACGGCCTGGGGGTCGCTCTCCGCGACAGTGGCGGACACTCTCGGGACCTCGGTGTCCGTGAACCTCACCAACGGAACCTACTCCTTCACCGTGGCCAGCGCCAACAGGACGTGGGCGCCCGCTTACACGTCGCTCTTTGTCGTGGACGGGGGCCCGGTCGCGGTGCCCGTGACGTCCACGGAGGTCACCTACGCGGTGACCTTCACGGAGAGTGGGCTGCCCTCGGGCACGCCTTGGAACGTGACGATCGGGTCGGTGACGAGGAACTCGACCACGTCGACCATCATCTTCTACGAGCCGAACGGGACCTACTCATACACTGTGGCGACCGCGGACAGGGAGGACGCGTCAGGCGGTGGATTGTTCAGGGTCGACGGAACGGTGGTGTCGGAAGGCCTGACCTTCACCGTCGTGCAGTACACGGTAACCTTCACGGAGACCGGACTTCCGAGCGGTACGACTTGGTATGTGAACATCACCGGTGGTCAGTCGCACAGCTCGACGGGAAGCACGATCAGCTTCTCCGAGCCGAACGGGACGTATGTGTATACGGTAGGGGGAGTCCCCGATTGGACATCGCAGGAGGAGACCGGCACGGTGGCGGTACACGGGGCAAAAGTGAGCATGCCTACGGTCGCCTTCACCTCAACGAGAAGTATGTCCTCGGCTACCGGGTGGTGGGTATGGGCGGTCGACGCGATCGTCATTATCGTGGTCGTGGCGACCGCGCTGGTGGTCGTGATGTCACGACGGAAGCCGCCTGCGACACCCCTCCGGAACTCGTCGACCGTGCCCGAGTCGGGTGGGAGTGGATCGGGGCCCCCTGGTCGGGGTCCATCGGAATAGCTCGGGGACCGAGGGACTTCGTGCAGCCACTTCCGGACAGGCCGGGTCGGACGCGGAGAAGCGTGCTCTGTCCGCACTCGCTCCCCTCGCGCAAGCCGCGATAGCTTTCGCCGCGCCTCATATCCCCGAGGACGGCGGTCACCAACCGCCTACGTAAGGGGGGGTGGCGAAGGGCGGTGCCTCGGCCAGTCCTTGCGTGCTCCGAAGTTACGGTCTGCACGATGAAGGGTCGAATGAGCGGCCCGCCAAGGTGCGTTGGTACGATACGAGCTGGGAGACGGGTCCCCGGCGACCCGACCCGTAACGTCGCCCGTTCGGTAACCGAGGAACCTGCGAAGTCCGGGCATCCTCAGGAATTCCCGCCTTGAACCGCGGGTCACCTCGGTGCAGGATAGGTCCCACAACGCAGGGAATTCGTCCGTTTGCGATACCCGACCACCCCGAAATCGGATGGCGGACCTGGGACTACGTTCCGGTCTCACCGAGGCGCTGAGCGAGGCGTGGACTGTCGACCTACCGGCGAGAGGCCGCCGACGGTCGGTCGAACTTGATTGAGCGCATGGCCGAATGGGCGACCGACCCGGCGTCGGGAGGGGCCCCCCACCCGGGCGCCAGACCGGCGGCCACGCGCACGACCCGCACGGGAGCTCGGCTCGGGGCTCGACGGTGGCCCGTCCGTCGCACGAGAAACACCGCCAACGCGATGATGACCAGGGTCGTGAGCGCGAGACGAATCACGAGAAGTCCCAGCGCCCCCAGAGAGGGTCCGAGGAAGCCGAGGGCGAGCCATTGGAGAACGAGGTTACCACCGGCTCCCGTTCCGGAGGAAGGTCCCGAGGAGGGGGGCTCGACTCCCGAGACGTTGCCCGACCCACTCCCACTGGAGGGGGTTGATGTCGTTGCGCTGGCCGAGGCGCTCAACGGCCCGCCGCCGGTGGAGTTGAACGCCTGAATCGATAGGCAGTAACGGGTCCCGGCCGGGAGTCCTGTGACCGTGTAGCTCGTCCCTACCCCCGCGGAACGCGGAGTGTGGATGGATCCGCAGGAGGTTCCATACCAGACGGTATCGTTGACCAAGCCGCCCCCGCCCGGGTTTGTCCAGGAAAGAGAGATGCTCGAGGTCGTGAAACCGGTGACCACGAGACCCGTCGGGGCCACCGGAACTGGGGCCCCGTTGGTCGCCGCCACGACCGGCCTGCTGAGCGGACTCCCGCCCGTTCCGTTATAGGCCTGGACCGCAAAGCAGTACGGAGTCCCTGACCTGAGGGCGGGAATGGTGGAGGAGGTCATCGCCCCCTTCGTCGAGGTCGTCCAACTCCACGATCCGCAAACGGTCCCGACCCAGACCGTATCGTTGACCAACCCTTCGCCAGCGGGATTGGTCCAGGAGAGAGAGACGGTCGAGCTCGTCGCGGCAGTCACGGCGAGACCGGTGGGTGCGACGGGCACCGACCCGACCGTTTGATTGACCGTCCGGCTGAACGGACTCCCCTGGGTCGAGTTCCACGCCTGGACAGCCGCACAGTAGTTCGTCCCAGCTACCAGACCCCGGATCGTGTAGGACGTCGTAACCCCACCGGTCGATTCATGGACAGATAGGGAGCTGCAGGAGGTTCCGTAGGCCACGGTGTCGTTGACCAGCGTGCTCCCGTTCGGGTTCGTCCACGAGAGGAGGAGCGTCGTTCGAGTGTAGCCCAGAACCGTGAGGCCGGTGGGAGCCCCAGGGAACATCACACCGAGCGTCGACGTGCTGAGGGTCACGCTGAGGGGGCTCCCGCCGCGGCTGTTGAAGGCTTGGACGGCGAAGCAGTAGCTCGTACTGGGCGTCAGCCCGGTGACCATGTAGCTGGTCGCGGCACCACCCATTGAGAGTGGGGTCTTGAGGGTCGTACAGGAGGCACCGTACCACACCGTGTCGTTGACGAGCGATCCCGCAGGGTTCTTCCAGGACAGCCCGATGGTCGAGCTCGTGTGGCTGGTGACGGTCAAATTGGTGGGACCGGACGGGACCATGGGCGCCTTGGCGGTAACGAGGAAGGTGCTCAAGGGCGGAACCGAGAACTGGGACGGGAGACTGGCATAGGCCGTCGTGACCGGGTGAGTGCTCGAACTGTTCCACGAGGTCGCGGTTCCCGGCGCCCCCGCGGTGAGGTAGGGCGACGGCAGGCTGAAGGACACCGCGTTCGTCAGGTTCGCGTTGACGAATAGGAGAGACCCCGCCTCGGTCGTCGGGTTGTAGACGAGCGTCGTCCAGAGATTGCCGGAGTTACTGCCCGAGACCGAGATGTTGTACACATCACCGCTACCGAGCAACGGGAGGACACTGGAGTAGAGGACGGCGGCAGGACTCTCAGCGTTTGTGGAGTTCAAAAGACAGTAGATGCAGCTGGAGCCTCCCTGGAGATTGAAGTACTGGAACGAGGAGTAACCGGCATCCAACGCCTGCGCGGCCGACGCCGCGATGAAGACCGAGCCGTCGTACCCCCGGTCCTGCGCCGCTGGAGTCCCGGTCGACGGACCCCCGTTGTACTCCCCGATCTGGATCGGCATGGTCGAGCAGCTCGAGCAGAGGCCGGTGATGTGCGCTCGTACTTCGGCGTAGTAGTACTCGAGGTTGCTCTTGGCCGAATCGAGCGGGTCGAAGTACTGGGCGGTCGTTGGGTCCGACACAGGGCCGGGATACGCGTGACAGGCGATCGCCGCGATCGAGTTTCCGTCGAGCTTTGCGACCGCGGGGATGTAGGAGTTGTCCGGGCACCAGGCCTCCTCGATGCCGATGAACTTGGCAGACGGGTCTACGGCCTTGACGGCCGTGATGGCATTCTTTACGTCCCAGGCATAGTCCACTGCAGTAGGCTTGGAATTGTCACTGGTCTTCCAGTTCGTCCAAGGGATCCCGTAATGCGTCCAGCCGCTCGGCTCGTTGCCGATGGAGAAGTAGGTGGGTTGGAACCCGACGGTGTTGACGATGTAGTTCGCCATGTTGGAGTCCTCGAGGGAGTTGTTGTTCTCTCCCGCAAGGTCAAGGATAGAGAGACAGTGTGGGGTGGTCGAGTAACACCATGCTTTGAAGGACGGGATGCTGTAGCC
Source organism: uncultured Thermoplasmata archaeon (assembly GCA_963735185.1). Lineage (GTDB taxonomy): Archaea > Thermoplasmatota > Thermoplasmata > Lutacidiplasmatales > UBA184 > Lutacidiplasma. Next base: position 138,283 of record CAVTJV010000005.1, on the reverse strand, counting down.
GCATCCCCCCGTTCTGATTCCGCCCGAGGGGCCGGCCTCCCATCCCGTGTTCGATGTAACGTTACACTCGTCATCCCCCTGACCGTACCGGATCATGTCGACCGGCGTCGTGTTGACGTAGCGCCCGAGAGACGCGTCGGTCGTGAAGGAGCGAGGCGAAGTCGTCTGAGCGACAGCTCCCCAGAAGCCTGCGGGGATCTTGCCGTTGCTCGCACCGACCTGAATGGTGGCAGCGGACCCCGAGGCTAGCGAGAGCTGTTGCTGGTCCCCCATGGAGGCTACCCCCGTGGGCCCCGCGCCAGCCGCCCGGGCCGTCCCGTACCCGCTGGAAAGCGCGAACGAAGCCAGAAGGAGCCAGACCACCAATCCGGTAACCCAGATGCGGTATCGACGACCATCACGGCGGGTCCCGACGCACCCTCCGGAAGGCCGCCCTTTTCGGGCGGGCATACTAATACAGGTTCGTCTAGCTGCCTCGTCCTATTTAATACGTATTGACACGTATGGATGCGCGCCTGTGTGGGTGCGCATCAATGCGCATCCTAGAGAATTGGTTTCTCAAGGCCTACCGGTGGGCGGACTGGAAGTCACAAGAGAAATCCCGAACGATTAGAGGTCCCGTCGTCGTGCCGCGAACCCGTGTGCCCCGGCGACTTTGTTCGGACCCGATTACCCGACAGGCATACCGCGGGAAGGGAGCCTGTTTGGGCCGCCTTCGGGGCGCAGGCGCAGATGGACCTGGACCGACCGTGGGCGGAAGACCGTCCCAGTGCGACCTTTCAGACTACCGTGCCCACGATTGAGCATAGGCCCCATAGCGTAAGTCGCTACCCTCCATCCCGTGCCGACTCGAGCCTGAGACTCGATGAATGCCTGCCCGCAAGAGGGGGGGGCAAGGCGGGGATCGACGTCGAGCCGCAACGGCCCTGCCTCTTCGGCCGATTGGTCCCGCAAGGGGGTCCCGGGACTCGAATGCCTGCGTGTCAAAGAAAGCGGCCGCAGGATCGCAGGGCTTGGGGCCGGCCTTCGGGCGCGGCCCCGCGTACGGGCCGGGAGGGAACCCCGGCGAGACGGTGGGCACTCCCTTTTGGTCACGCGGTCCGGGAGAACCCCGTGGGGGCCAGCGGCTCGGAGGGGTCGGACCGCTCGCGCGGGCGCTCCGTAACATGGAATCCGTTGGCGGTCAACAGGGTCTGCTGCTGGTGCTCGGGCTGGAAGTTGAGCCGAGAGGTCACGACGAGTAGCGAAGGGAATCGCGTACCATAGAGTGAACCGGGCACCTTCCAACCACTGGAACGCGACAAGAGCGAAGGCGAGGGTGCGTCGGGGACCATCTCGGTTTCGCTCGGGGGGAGCTCGATTGTCAGCTGTCGGCGCTGAGAGTGGATGAGGACGCTGACCGACCGGACCTTTCCTGCACGAGAACCCGCGGAGGGCAGGGAGACGGTGAGCGGAGAAGAAGAGGTCCTAGACCTGCTGTCCCAGATCGGCGGGGCCCCCGTCAGCGCGATTGGATGGGAAGGGCCGGAGGGTTCAGGAGCTTCGATCCGGACACGGGTTTCCGGGAGCTGTCCTTGGAGGAAACGGGCGACCTGCCCGGCTTCGGTGGCGTCCGAGGGAGAGCAATTGAGCACGGCGCCGTAACTGCCGACCACGATACCGATCGACAACAGGTCACGGCCCCATGCGGCGGGACCGCGGCTGTTCTGCACAAGCCTGCGACTCGGGCGTCCGTGCCGAAGAATCGACAGGAGGATCCGGCTACCGTCCCCCAGCGCTCGCAACTTGGCCGTTCCGACCCGTTGACGGTAGTCGATGGGGATTTGGTGGATGCTATAGCCCCGGCGCATCGACTTGAGGACGAGTTCAGCCTCAATTGCGAAAGTCGAAGCCTCGAGGTCGAGGTTCATGAACCCCTTCGTCGATACACCCCAGAAGCCACTGCACAGGTCGAGAATCGGCCGACGGGTGAGGAAGCTCGCGGTATAGCTCAGCAGGACGTTGCCGACCCGGTGGACCAGGTCTTTGAAGTCGCTCGGCGGACCCCACGCCGGGCGCCGTACTCCGATGACGAGGCCGGCGCCGCCCCGCAGCAGGTCGAGGGTCGGGAGGATGCGGTCGGGCGGGTAGGTAGCGTCCGCATCGAGCACGATTGCGAACGGAACCCCCATCCGGTGCACCCACGCGATCGCCTCGAGCATGGCTCCACCCTTCCCCTTGCTCGTTTGCTTGAGCACGGGAATGTTCCACTCCCGGGCAACCTCCAGTGTGCCATCGGTGGAACCCCCATCGATGATGAGGGGTTGGATCCTTTTACCGGGTGCCGCGAATTGGTCGAACGGCAGGTCCCCCAGAGTCCGGGCGAGGCCCTCCCTCTCGTTGAGCGTGGGTAAGATGACGGCGGCAAGGATGTCCCGGAACCTTGCTGCGTCGACCTCCTCGGTGAGGGCGGGTACGGCCACGCTCTGGGGCGTCATTGTCGGGCCCAGCTTTCGGAACCACGGGTCGAAAGACCACCGAGCGGGTGAAGGGTAAGGAGACGTTCTTCCTCCGGTAGACTCCGGAGCGAGGACTGTCGGTAGTCTGCGGTAGGGAGTTCAAAACCCAACCCCACCGGGTTGACGACCTTCCTCCGATCGGGCCGTCGATTGGGTCGTCATTAGACCCGGGGGAGCCGGGAGAGGGAAATATGCGTCCTTAATCCCGATTAAGCAGTTTCGGGTCACTCAATTCTAGTTCGCCCGGAACAACCGAACGCCCGCCCTCCGCCCGCCCGGGTCTTCCGATTGCGGATTGCTGATCGGGCGGGCGTACCGGCATTAGGCGTGACCGACAACCGTGGGTCGAGACCGCTCCCCGGCCTCGACCTGTCACACCGCCCTACGCACGTGTCTGCTGCGCGCCGAGCTCGGGGCGGTCCGGGGCGATTCGAGGAGTTGGTGGTCTTGAAGCGCGCGCCGCAGGGCGCGTTCGGAAGTGAACGGGACCGCGTCCCAACCCGCAGTCTGGGCTGCCTCGACGTTCGTCACCGAGTCGTCCACGAACAACGGCGCCCCCCAGTCGGGAGGGAACAGTTCTTCGGCCCGTCGGAACGCCCGGGGGTCCGGTTTCACCGCTCCGACTCGGAAGGAGACGATTCGCGGGAAGAACCCGCCAAACCAGCCGGTGGAACGCCAGAACCTCCAATGGGAGCGATCGGTGTTCGAAAACAGACCCGTCCGAACACCTTCTCGGCGCAATTCGTTGGCGAGGGCGAGTACCGCACGGCGAGGCCGGGCTCGACGCGGTAGCTCCTCGACCCACAGGGTCCGCCAGTCCTCCGGTACCGGAACGTCAAACCATCGGGCGAATCGTCGCCAGAACTCGTAGAGCGAGGTCGCACCCGACTGAAGGTCCCCCCGAAACATTTCCAGCGCCGTCGTAGCGGAATCGAGCTCGAGACCGTAGCGATCGGCCACGATTCGAAAGATGATCCGATCGTCCCAATCGACGAGGACACCCCCCACGTCGAAGAGGACCCAGCGCACGGTCGGTGTCGGAGCTGAGGGCATGGTACCTCCGGCATCGCACTCCTCCTTAACGATTCTCCGGGCGCGAGAAGGAGGAGGGCATCGAACGTCCTCTTCGCGAAACACTATTCAAAGCGAACCTGCCGGGAGAACCGTCCAAAGTGATCGAGCGGTGTCTCCGAATTCGCTACCCGCTCAACCTGCTCGGGCTTGATACCGTAGTGGAACTGAGCGCAGCGATGTACACTCCTCGCGGTCGTCATCGACCGCGTATCCGGCCATTGACCGACGGGATGAGAAGTGCGGTACCTTCTTCCGAGACCCATATACCAACGGGCATGCGACCTAGGTCGTCGTACCCGAAGATTCATGTGCATCTATGCGCGTCGGGTTTGTCCCGCAACCCTTCCAAAAGGGGGAGATAGGGTAACCATGAACACCTGGCGATCGGGCGCACCGAAGGTTTCTAGCGAGGGCTCTCGACGTCACCTCCTTTACGGACTAACGGGGTTCACGGTCGTACTGTTGGTGGGGGTCCTCTTCGTATCCTCGCTGATCCCCCCGACGCCTTTCACCCAATCGGGGCTTGTCCCGAGCGCAGGGATCCCGCCGTGGAACAACTGGACGTGCAATCCTAACAATCCGAGCCCCGCGGCGCTCAACATCCCCGTGGCGAACCCGTCGGTCAACCAGACCGCAGGGACGACATTCAACGTCACCTACGAGTTTGAAGTCGAGGGATACGTCGCCTCCGATAATGGAACGAACGTACACCTTCCGAGCACCAAGGCGCTGCTGCCGACGGCTCCGACGGGCGACCTCTTGACGGTGCTCCCGGCCAAGAACGTGACCATCACCGGACCGGGATGGTCTTCCCCCGCTCTCTTGAGCAAGTCCACGAAACTTACCGCTGACGAGAACTTCTCTGCGGCCAATGCCTCGCTGACGACCTCCGAGTATGCGGTGATGGCCAATGCCACCTCCGGATCCCTGACGCTCGAGTTCCGTTGGCAATGGAACTTCAGCTCGACCACCGGTGGAACCAACGAGACCGGGAATTGGTCCGTGCCGTCGCTGACTGCGACCTCTCCCTACCTGCCCAGCATCTTCTACCCGGCACCGTACGTGGGGGTTGTCTCCACGAGCGCTTCGCCGGCGGTTGCCGGAACGAACTTCACCCTAGAGCTTAACGGGGCTGTCAATAACACGTCGTTCCGGACGGCGTTGGCGTACCCCAGCAACGGGACGCCGATTCAGTCGATCTGGGAGAACACCAGCGCGCATGCCACCCTCTTCAACGCCACCGTTCCTCTGTCGTACCGCAGCGGGGTCCCCCTGCCGGCCGGGACCTACGAGATCCACGTTCACGATGTCTGTGAGGCCATCGTTCAAATGCATTCGGTGGTGGTGACCGTCAAGAAGACCTTCAACGTAACGTTCGCGGAGAGCGGGCTGCCCTCCGCCACCAATTGGTCGGTGACGCTGAACGGGTCCCAGCACACCTCTACGACGAACACCATTACGTTCACGGAGCCGAACGGGACCTACAACTACACGATCACCGGTATCTCGGGTTGGCACCAGAAACGCTTCCCTACACGGGAAACGTGATAGTCGCTGGAACGGCCGTCACGGAACCCACCCTGGTGTTCACTCAGGTGACCTATAGCGTAACGTTCACGGAATCCGGCCTACCCTCCAGTACCGAGTGGTGGGTGAACCTCACCGACGGTCCGTCCAATACATCGACGGGAACCACGATCGGCTTCCTCGAACCGAATGGGACGTATGACTACACGGTCGCGACGGCGGACAAGGAGTATTCGCCGACGGTGTCGGGGGGTTCGTTCGGGGTGAGTGGAGCGCCGGTCGGCAGATTGGTGACGTTCAATCTGGTGGCGTACAACGTGACCTTCACGGAGACGGGTCTCCCCAGCGGCACGACCTGGTATGTCAACGGAACTCCTTGGGTGTCGCTCTCTGCGACGGTGGCGGGCACCCTCGGGACCTCGGTCTCCTTGAACCTCACGAACGGGACCTACAACTTCACCGTGGCCAGCGGCAACAAGACGTGGGCGCCCGCCTATACGTCGCCCTTTGTCGTGGACGGTGGCCCGGTCCCGGTGCCTGTGACGTTCACGGAAGTCACCTATGCGGTGACGTTCACGGAGAGCGGACTGCCGAGCGGCACGTCCTGGTATGTGAACCTCACTGGCGGTCCGTCCAACAGTTCGACGGGAACCACGATCGGCTTCTTCGAACCGAACGGGACGTATGACTACACGGTGGCGACGGCGGACAAGGAGTATTCGCCGACGGTGTCGAGTGGTTCGTTCGGGGTGAGTGGAGCGCCGGTCGGCAAGTCGATAACGTTCAGTCGAGCAACGTACGCCGTCACGTTCACGGAGACGGGTCTCCCCAGTGGTACGACCTGGTATGTTAACGGAACTCCTTGGGTGTCGCTCTCTGCGACAGTGGCGGGCACTCACGGGACCTCGGTCTCCTTGAACCTCACGAACGGGACCTACTCCTTCACCGTGGCCAGTTCCAACAAGACGTGGGCACCCGCCTACACGTCACCTTTCGTCGTGAAAGGTGGTCCGGTCCCGGTATCCGTAACGTTCACGCAGGTGACCTATGCAGTGACGTTCACGGAGAGCGGACTACCGAGCGGCACGTCCTGGTATGTGAACCTCACTGACGGTCCGTCCAACAGTTCGACGGGAACCGCGATCGGCTTCTTCGAACCGAACGGGACGTATGACTACACGGTGGCGACGGCGGACAAAGAGTATGCGCCGGTGCTGGCGGGTGGTTCGTTCGGGGTGAGCGGGGCGTCAGTCAGTGAATTGGTGAAGTTCAATCTGGTGACCTACACTGTCACATTCACGGAGATGGGGTTGCCGAGCGGGACGGAGTGGTGGGTCAACGTGACCGGACAAACGTCACAGAGCTCGATCACGACGACGATCACGGTGGACCTCTTCAATGACACATACACGTATGCGGTCGCGACGACGGACAAGTCCTATCAGTCTCCGGGCGGGACGTTCACGGTGAGCGGGCCGGTGGCCAGCAAGTCGGTGACGTTCAGCCTGGTCACGTACACCGTCACATTCACCGAGACGGGGCTCCCTTCCGGTACCGAGTGGTGGGTGAACCTCACTAACGGCCAGAGCTTCTCCTCGGCCGAAACGAACCTGACCCTTTCCGTGGCGAACGGGACCTATTCCTATTCCGCCTCCGCCCCCGGATACTTGAACGCCACGGGCAACCTGACGGTCGGTGGACCAACGACCGCTCCGGTGGCGGTCAGCTTCTCGTCGAGTTCCTCATCCTCGTCGGGCCTCTCGACCCTCGACTACGTGATCATTGGGGTGGTGGTGGTCGCAGTGGCGATTGCGCTCGTGGTGGTTCTGATACGTCGTCGGGGGAAGGTTCCCCCCAGTTCCTGACGCCCCTGTCACGACCCGGGGAAGGCGCCCCACCGGCGGCCTCCATAGTCGGGACGGGGAGGAGGCCCGGGGCCGCCCTCCGTCCACATACCTTGGAGAGTTGGCTGGAGCCGATTCGAACCCCGTCTTGTGGGCGGACGGGTTCCTGTTCGTCGCGAAGTAACTAGAGCGTGTGGGGTTCGTTGGTCTGAGTCGATCCGGTGTAACCCACCATGTCGGTGAGCCTGGTGGCGGGGTGTCGTCATAGCGACACGAAAACCGCTTCCGTTGAATTGATCCCCGCTCCGAGGGTTGCGAGCGCGAGCCGACCGGAAACGGGTCCCTTTCGGACGCTTCGCCCCCGGATCGGGGGTGGGAGCGATGGACTGAAGTAACGTCACCTTCTATCCGTGATACGAGAGCCTCATGGATGAGGTTCGACGGGCCGCGGTGATTGCCGCAGCAGCGGCGGTGGCAGCTGCTGTTCTGATTGGGTGGGTTGTGGTCGCACCCGGGCCTGCCGCACCCCAGCCGGGGGCCGTTTCCCTGCACGGAGGACAGGTACTTTCTCCAGTCGGGGCGGTCCTCAGAGTCCCTGGGTTCTCTGGCGTCTATTTCGACGTGCCGTCCGGGGGAGGGCAGCTCGTAGGGGAGGCCGTGGCTGACCACACCTCGGTGGGATTCATCGAGGCTTTCACGGTTGGAGCTGTGTTCAATTGTCCTGTCGAGGCCCCCGGGTACTGGGGGGGTCCTTGGACTTACGTCGCGAATCAAACTCTCCCTGCCGGGGCGTTCATCTGGGGCGCGGTCTGCGGAACCGCCGGAAACATCACCGTTACGCAAGCTATCGAGATTCTGTACAACGGGTAGATCGCAGGCCGCCGAAAACGGGTCAGTTACGGTGAAGGGGCGGCCAGGCTTAGGTCGAGCGTGGCGCGGCCGATCCCGGCTTGGCAGTACCTTGCCTTCGGCGTCCTGTGGGTTGTTGGTGGAGCATGGCAAGTTGTGGGACTGGTTCAGAATAACTATTCGAACCTGATCTTCGCGGTTCCCTTCGGCTCGCTCCTGTTCGGTGTCGGAGGCTACTGGCTTTGGAGGTTCCCTGATGTTAGACGACGGGAGCTGGCCGGCCGCGAACTCGGCCCCGGCAACTAACGCACGAAGTGGGCCTCTTTCGGACACCAGGTGGGCGGCCGTTTCAACATTGCTTGCTCCGGGAAGATCGAGGCGACTACTGCACGTAAGCCGCATCGGAGGGCGTGCTTCATGGCACGAGAGCTGGTGGAGAAGAACCGATGGGTGGACTTTCCTAGGGGGGGCCTAAGAACGCATGGCCAGTGGCCGACGGGATCCGAAGTGCGGCACGTCGGCAGCAAATCACAAGGCAGGGGGCGAGCGACGTCATCCGTCGTATCCGAAGATTCATGTGCATCCATGCGTGTTGGCGACGTCTCCCAATCCTTCGGCACGGGAAGATAGGACGACCATGATTGCCTTACCATCAGGCGCACCGAGCGCTCCTGGCGAGGGCTCTCGACGTCCCCTCCTTTACGGACTAACGGGGTTCACGGTCGTACTGTTGGTGGGGGTCCTCTTCGTATCCTCGCTGATCCCCCCGACGCCTTTCACCCAATCGGGGCTTGTCCCGAGCGCAGGGATCCCGCCGTGGAACAACTGGACGTGCAATCCTAACAATCCGAGCCCCGCGGCGCTCAACATCCCCGTGGCGAACCCGTCGGTCGACCAGACCGCAGGGACGACATTCAACGTCACCTACGAGTTTGAAGTCGAGGGATACGTCGCCTCCGACAATGGAACGAACGTTTACCTCCCGGTCACTGCCGCAGTACTCCCGACGGCGCCAACGGGCAGCCTCAGGGTCACGATTCCGGAAGAGAACGTGACCATCACCGGACCGGGATGGTCTTCCCCCGCTCTCTTGAGCAAGTCCACGAAACTTACCGCTGACGAGAGCTTCTCTGCGGCCAACGCCTCCCTGACAACCGGCAAGTATGCGGTGATGGCCAACGCCACCTCCGGATCCCTGACGCTCGAGTTCCGTTGGCAATGGAACTTCAGCTCGACCACCGGTGGAACCAACGAGACCGGGAATTGGTCCGTGCCGTCGCTGACTGCGACCTCTCCCTACCTACCCAGCATCTTCTACCCGGCACCGTACGTGGGGGTTGTCTCCACGACCTCCTCGCCGGCGGTTGCCGGGACGGATTTCGTCCTGGAGCTCAACGGGACTGTCAATAACACGTCGTTCCGAATCGTGTTGGAGTACCCCAACAACGGGTCGGAGATTCAGTCGATCTGGGAGAACACCAGCGCGCACGCCACCCTCTTCAACGCCACCGTTCCTCTGTCGTACCGCAGCGGGGTCCCCCTGCCGGCCGGGACCTACGAGATCCACGTTCACGACGTCTGTGAGGCCATCGTTCAAATGCATTCCGTGGTCGTGGTGGTCAAGAAGATCTTCAACGTAACGTTCGCGGAGAGTGGGCTGCCCTCCGCCACCAGTTGGTCGGTGACGCTGAACGGGTCCCAGCACACCTCCACGACGACCACCATCACGTTCGCGGAGCCGAACGGGACCTACAACTACACGATCACCGGTATCTCGGGTTGGCACCAGAAAGCGCTCCCCTACACGGGAAACGTGGTAGTCGCTGGAGCGGTCGTCACGGAACCCACCCTGGTGTTCACTCAGGTGACCTATAGCGTAACGTTCACGGAATCCGGCCTACCCTCCAGTACCGAGTGGTGGGTGAACTTGACGAACGGACAGACGTTCAGCTCGACGACCACCTCCCTCTCGTTCACCGAACCGAACGGAACGTACGCCTACGCGGTGGCGACGGCGGACAAGGAGTATTCGCCGACGGTGTCGGGGGGTTCGTTCGGGGTGAGTGGAGCGCCGGTCGGTAGATTGGTGACGTTCAATCTGGTGGCGTACAACGTGACCTTCACGGAGACGGGTCTCCCCAGTGGTACGACCTGGTATGTTAACGGAACTCCTTGGGTGTCGCTCTCTGCGACAGTGGCGGGCACTCACGGGACCTCGGTGTCCGCGAACCTCACGAACGGGACCTACAACTTCACCGTGGCCAGCGGCAACAAGACGTGGGCGCCTGCCTACACGTCGCCCTTCGTCGTGAACGGTGGCCCGGTCCCGGTGCCCGTGACGTTCACGGAGGTCACCTACGCGGTGACGTTCACGGAGAGCGGACTACCGAGCGGTACGTCCTGGTATGTGAACCTCACCGGCGGTCCGTCCAACAGTTCGACGGGAACCACGATCGGCTTCTTCGAACCGAACGGGACGTATGACTACACGGTGGCGACGGCGGACAAGGAGTATTCGCCGACGGTGTCGGGTGGTTCGTTCGGGGTGAGTGGAGCGCCGGTCGGCAAATCGGTAACGTTCAGTCGAGCAACGTACGCCGTGACGTTCACGGAGACGGGTCTCCCCAGTGGTACGACCTGGTATGTTAACGGAACTCCTTGGGTGTCGCTCTCTGCGACGGTGGCGGGCACTCACGGGACCTCGGTCTCCTTGAACCTCACGAACGGGACCTACAACTTCATCGTGGCCAGTTCCAACAAGACGTGGGCACCCGCCTACACGTCACCTTTCGTCGTGAAAGGTGGCCCGGTCCCGGTATCCGTAACGTTCACGCAGGTGACCTATGCAGTGACGTTCACGGAGAGCGGACTACCGAGCGGCACGTCCTGGTATGTGAACCTCACTGGCGGTCCGTCCAACAGTTCGACGGGAACCGCGATCGGCTTCTTCGAACCGAACGGGACGTATGACTACACGGTGGCGACGGCGGACAAAGAGTATGCGCCGGTGCTGGCAGGTGGTTCGTTCGGGGTGAGCGGGGCGTCAGTCAGTGAATTGGTGAAGTTCAGCCGGACGTCCTACAGCGTGAGCTTCACGGAGACGGGCCTCCCCAGCGGCACGACCTGGTATGTCAACGGATCGGCTTGGGGGTCGCTCTCTGCTACCGTAGCGGGCACCCTCGGGACCTCGATGTCCACGAATCTCGTGAACGAGACCTACAACTTCACCGCCGGGAGTGCCAACAAGACGTGGGCGCCCGCCTACGTGTCGCCCTTTGTCGTGAACGGTGGCCCGGTCACGGTGCCCGTGGCGTTCACGGAGGTCACCTACGCGGTCACCCTTACGGAGACGGGGTTGCCCTCGGGCACGCTTTGGAACGTGACGATTGGGTCGGTGACGAGGAACTCGACCACGTCGGCCGTCCTCTTCTTCGAACCGAACGGCACGTATCACTACACGGTGGCGACGGCGGACAAGGAGTTTGCGCCGACGCTGGCGGGTGGTTCGTTCGAGGAGAGGGGAGCCCCGGTCGGTACGGCGGTGACGTTCAGCCTGGTCACCTACACCGTCACATTCACCGAGACGGGGCTCCCTTCCGGTACCGAGTGGTGGGTGAACCTCACTAACGGCCAGAGCTTCTCCTCGGCCGAAACGAACCTGACCCTTTCCGAGGCGAACGGGACCTATTCCTATTCCGCCTCCGCCCCCGGATACTTGAACGCCACGGGCAACCTGACGGTCGGTGGACCGACGACCGCTCCGGTGGCGGTCAGCTTCTCGTCGAGTTCCTCATCCTCGTCGGGCCTCTCGACCCTCGACTACGTGATCATTGGGGTGGTGGTGGTCGCGGTGGCGATTGCGCTCGTGGTGGTTCTGATACGTCGTCGGGGGAAGGCTCCCCCCGATCCCACGCGGGCTCCGTCGCGACCCTGAGAGGGACCCCACGGGCGCCTCCGTAGTCAGGCCTGGGTGGAGAGCCTAGAAAGCACACCGAATCGCCGTCGGTTCATCCACTTTCCTCGCGGGAGGCCTTGGAGCGACCGCTCGAAGTGGGTGGTCCGTGAAACCGCCCTGTGTTGAGGATCTGCTCCCGAATCTCCGAATCGGCACCCTGAGAGACTGCGCCGACGGGGGAATCTACGTCGATTTTGGGACGGCGACCGGTTCGGGTTATCCGACATGTATAAGTGGGATGAGCCACAAGGACTCCTTGCTCGGCTTGACCCGGCCTCGGCTGGGGGTTTGTGGTGATAGGAAATCGCCCAGGAGATGGCAGGCGTCTGCGGGGGATCATCGTGCCCCTCGCGGTCCTGACCGTGGTCGTCCTCCTGCTCCCCGGCACGTTCAACACTCGTGTGGAAGCACCCCCGCTCGCGACGAGTGGCACCGGGACGAATGGCGGTGCGACGCCGTCGACCACGACCCCTTCCGCGGTGATTTCCGACGGCCAGACGATACGCATGACCTCACCTGTGGTTTCCCAGCTCAAAGACACCATTAGCTATGGAAGCGGGTTGGGGGCGACTCGGGTTTACACGATCAAGCTGATCGCCTCGGTCTCGGTGCCATCCGTCTCGGTGACCCTTGAGACGACCCCGCTGTTCCAGTGGGGCCTTCCCCTCCAAATCCCGGGAGGAGCGGACAATTTGCCACCGCTCTCGCTGTGGAAGTGGGCCGCTTTCCAGAACGGCAAGAACGACACCGCCCAGTGGAGCTGGACCTCGTGGTCCCATATTCTCAGCCTATCCACGACGTGGACGAACCAGACATTCCAGCTCACCGGAACGACCACTCCCAGCGTGACCGTCCAGGTGAACCCCGCCCAATCCGACGGCACCACGACGCCCGGCATCGGGTTCGTGATGAACACCCCCGAGGTCGCCGGTTCGCTCCCCACCAACGATTCCCAGTTCCAGCCGATGGCGGCGGCCCTTCATCCGTCGCTCGTCCGGTTCGGCACCGATACCTCCCAAATCGGCAAGCCCTGGGACGCGGCCACCGACCAGCCCGTGTTCATGTTCACGTACTTCGATCGGCTGGTGAACTTCACTCACGCCGTAGGTGCGCGGATCCTGCTTTCATTACCCGCCGGCACATGGGGAGACGGAAACACGTTGCCCGTCGGGATGCCGCTCAACACCTCCGTGAAGGTGGTGGCTCCCGGAGGGACCGGATACTTCCCTAACGATGTGGCGTGGGCACGTTACGTCGAGGCCCTGGTGAATCACACGATCACGGATGGGGCCCAGGTGGAGTACTGGACGATCGGCAATGAGTTCCCGACATCCAACCCGACGCTGATCGCCGGATACACCCATGTATTCAACATCGCCGCGAAGGTCATTCACGCCCGGCTCCCCAAGGCGCTCGTGGGTTCGGACGTCATGATGAACGCGACCTTCGAGGGCTACTTCGCCGCGCATGCGGTCGGCGTCGGTTTCCTTTCATTTCACTTCTACGCCTCGGTCGGAATCTGCGTCAAGAACGGCGCGTACTGCCCCCCCGTCGGCAACCCGAACGCGACCACCGACCCGTCACTCTTCTCCCACACCGCCTACAAGTACATCGGCGTGTACCAAGCCCCGAACGTCGCGCAGGACGAGTGGCACAACCTCACCGGCCACTGGCTGCCCGTCTTCAACGCGGAAACCAACCTGGCCGCGGTCGGAGGGAACGCCGCGTCCGGTGGGGTTGGTACCGACCCACGGCAGCAGACTCTCTTTGGGGCCGGGTGGCTCGCCTCGGTGCTGATCGACAGCGCTCGGGAGAACTGCTCCGACGTTGCCTACTTCAGCTTGAGCAACGGGTGGGAAGTGCCGTCGAGCATCACAGAACCCTACGGCGGGTTCGGCTTCGGTCTGACCTCCGAAGGCCACAATGGAGCGGCCGACATCCGTTTCGCCCCGTACTTTGCCCTCGAACTCTGGGGCAATGCGATCCCGGCGGGCGAGCATGGTGTCTATACCCAATCCTCCGCTCCGACGGTGATCTACTCCTACGCCGGGAAGGACGGGCCGAACCTTTCGGTGGTCCTCGTGAACCGAGCCAACATCTCCGTGTCGATTCGACTCAACCTTACGGGCGGAGGCTACAGCCTCTCGTCGGTCACGACCCTGGACCAGCGGAGCTACGATGAAGTCTACGAAAAGAAGCTCGGCCAGACGGTCCTCAAATCGGCAGGAACGTCCACCAGCCACCCAGCCCTCGGCACGCCCATCACGATCGACGGTTACGGAATCGCGGTCGCCCACTTTGCGCCAGTGGTGCAGCCCCCGACCTGGCCGGGAGGCCCCGCCTCAGTCCGCTCCCACTCTGCCGACTCGAGCACCTGGCGCGCCAACGGGCAGAACACCTACCTCGAGTCGATAGGGTTCACGGCAAGCTCCTCCTCCCAGGCGGACCACACCCCCGCGCTCGACCAAGTCACGCTCGGAGTGGCGGGGGTCGTTGGAGCGATCGGGGTCGTGGCAACGCTGTTGCGGCATCGCACAAGCGCCCCGTCGGGGGCCAAGATGCCCTCGTCGCGACCAGGGCGGGGAAAGCCCGAGTGATCCTCCCCCGCTGTCGTACTCCGCCGTCAGTTCCCCGTCGGAATTCGTGTTCCCCATCCTTCCGCCGGGTCCGCGCGAACGGGTAAGGAAGGCGCCCCCTGCCGTTAGGAATCGGTCAGCTCTCCCACGGGGTGCTTCGAGTCGATGAGCAGCCGCCGAATGAGGTGACCTCGAGCGGATTCGAAGGTCGCACGGTGCAAACTCCGTCCTTCTCGAGCCCGGATCGGCCCATCGCGTAGGGTGGGCCGGCATGGAAGTCTCCAAGCTCGAAACTGGGTTGCGCAGCCGTTTCCGCCGCAGGATCGCCGACTCGTGGCGGATTAGGACCAACCCGCACGGTCTTTACCACCGGAGCGGCGTCGTCCCAAGAGGATTCCTATCACGATACCAATCACGAGGAGTGCCACCGCCAAAACGTACACCGGAATCCCCCCATCCACGTCGTACCAGGCCGGCGCGAGATAGCCGGATTTCGCCGCGAGCTCGCTTTGCAGCGTCATGACCTCGCTGTTCAGGCCGGTAACATTGGATTCAAGGAGCGTAACTTGCGCGCTGAGACTCGCCACGACCGATTCAAGACGGACGACGGTCGAGTTGTTCTGTCCCAATTCGGTGGTCAACGAGGCAACCTGTCTCGTCAGATCAAGGATGGTACTGTTCTCCGCGGAAACCTCGGCACGTAACGTTGCGATCGTCGCATTCGCCGAGGCGAGCTGAGCTTGCAAGGAGATGATGGTCGCGTCCGCCGAGGAGAGTTCTCCCAGCAAGGTCGTGATCGTGCGGTTCGCCGAATTGAGCTCCTGCTGGAGCGACGTGACCTTTGCGTCAGCCGCCGCGAGCTCTGCCTTCAGCGTCACTTGGTGGTTCTGGAAATAGAGGTTCGTGCTGGTGAAATTGTCGACTCCGAAGGGTGTCACCACTTGGTAATCTATGGAGTAGTTACCGTCCGCAAACGTCGCAGTGTTCAGATCGTAGCTGCCGCTAAGGCCTTGGTCCAACGTGGTGAAATCCAAACCCCGCACCAGTAGCAGGGATCCCTCCGCTCCGCTCCACGGCCACGAGCCTGTGTAGGAAATCGCGACTGGACCGGTGACCGGCCCACTCGCCGAAACCGAGAGCAGTACCAACGGTACCTGTAGAATCGGAAGAGTGAGCGCGGTGGAGCCTTCGTCGAACGAGTGATTGCCCAGCGATATGACTTGGCCAGAGTCATTGACGGCGGAGAGTGAGTAATTCCCGGGGGCCAGAATCAAGGTGACGGCTCCGTGTAGGACCGCGTACGGGGTCCCGCCAACTAGGAGGGTTCCCCCGTAGCCCGGAAGATCGATGGTTTCTTGGGCGATTGCACTCGAGTCCCACAACTCGCCAAGGGAGCCGGAACCCGCGGACACGTTACCAAAGAGGGTACCGTTGGCAGTGTAGTGTTCCCCACTATCGGTCACGTTCCCTATCGTCTCGGCCGTATTGCTCCCGAAATTCCATGGTGACAGAACCGCCTGGTAATTGTTCCCGTTGAAATAGCCGAGCGATACCTGAACGTCGGAGCCCTCGTCCGTCGTCGAACTGCCTCCACCCGGACCTCCGAGGATCAGCTCGGCATCGTAGAACAGGTATCCTGTCGGGTTGTACACGTACCCATCGACGAGAAACCCATCGTCGACCAGGGTAGCCGGACTGGTTGCAAATCTGAAAACCACCTGATCGTAGGTTGTCCATCCGAATCCGTCGTTGTAGGCAAAGGTCACCTCGGGCTCGCCCGATGGGCTCGTAGTAGAGTTCACTTCGAGAAGGATCGTGGCTGGATACCTGAGATCGACGGAGTTTCCGGGCAGTCCCTCGGCGGCATAATCGTAGTAGTAGCCCTCGGGGGTGGCGACCACCCCATTTCCGAACAACGTCGAGTTCTGAATCTCCGCGGTCGGAGACGAAAAGTTCCAGACATTGTCAATGAAGGAGACGTTATTGTTCGATGTGTTAACGGATGCGACGTCTTGGATCCAGTAGACGAAAGAGGTTGGCCCTTCGTTGAAAGCAAGCACGACGTTCAGCTGGATCGTAGCGGAGGTCGACGAGGTGCTGCTGTTGGATACCGAGAGATTGTCGATGGTGGCGTTTCCGATAAACGAGTCGGTCGTGTACGTATAGTCGACCCCAGTGCTGTTGACACCGTAGTCGGCGATTCCCATCGGCGCAGGCTCGTCGGAGTATAGTTCAAGAGGATTTACTCCGGCCAACTCGGTAGGCAGCGTCTCTGGGCGCGGAGCCGGGGCGAACCCGACTGCGTGAGGGAAAGGAGCGGCCTGCGTTCGTGCTGTCGACTCGTGGGAGGGGGAGCCGAACGCACCCGCATCGCTAGCGATGACGCCGATCAGGACAACCGCGACCGCCACCGAAAGAAGCCAAGACGACTTCAGTCGTTGGCTGCCGAGCTTTCCCCTCATCGCAACGAAGGCAACCGTGACCTCGCCATTAAACTTCCCAGCCTGAAATGATAGTGACTCGGGACGCTGCCGCCGGATTCTCGCTATCATCTCAAACTTCCCCGATTCGTCATTCAGTTTCCTTTCGGCCGGCCGTTGACCCGTCTCGTACAGAGGTCGTCCCCGGGGCGACATCGAGCCGCTCCACGAAACGACCGGTCAAGGGGTGGTTCGAGAGCCCAACTATGCCGGGGCCGTCAACGGACCCGCTGACGATCGATAGGATTGCAATTCAATGCCCCGCTGAATCCTAGTCGGCACGCCGTCGACCGACCCGAAACCGCCTTGACTCGGGAGGCCGTGCCGATCCCGCGGAGAAAGTGCCATGGACGGGCTACGCCCACGAGATCAAGATCGCGGACGGGCAGACCTCCTGACCGATCCCGGCACGCGCGATCTGCTGGATGATGCGAAGGAGCGAGACCTCTTACAGGACCCCGGTCTTCAGGACCTGGTTCGGGATCTCGGAATCTACGAGGCCCTTCGGCTGGGAGTCCTGCCCACCGAGGGGTTGCCGAACGAGGCTCGCCTCGCGATTTCCCCCGCACGCTCGGGCGGAGTTGTCGTTCCCCCAAGAGCTGCACGGCCGACCCGCTCGTCGTCTGTCTGACGAACGAAGGCTTTCCGAAACTCAACCCTTTCGTGCGGGTGCACCAGCTCTTTCCGCGGGAAGAGCGAGGCGCAGGTAATCGGCGTCCCGGAGACTTCCCGGTCCTCCCCTCATCTCCGACTCGGAAGCCGCGGGTAATGCCATGCTGAATCGTTATTCTCGATCCCACCTCCCAGGTCCCGCGTTGGGCTCCAGAGTGAGAAGTGCGGAGGGGGGGTGGCGCCAACGGGTCGGGGCGCGAAGGCACCTTTCTCCCGGTCTTCGGGGACCCGTCCGGGGGGGTGGCCCGATCGCCGGAGACCCTGATCTCCTGACGAACGAATGTAGCGCGGGGGGAACACGACCGCACAAATGGAAGACCGAGGGTCCAGAGTGCCGATTTTCTCGGAAGGATGCGGTGCTGGGCTAGCCCCCGCTTTCGAAGAGCAGATATACATCACTCGGCGTCGGGCACTCCCCCGATGATTGCTCGATGCCGTTCGGCGAGGGTACCGTTGACTGCCGCCACCCTTGAATCGGTACCCCCAGAGTGTAGGCCCTCCCAGCCCCCCGGCGCGTGAGAAAGTGGCGGCCCTCCGTACTCGCGGTCATGGGAGCGGTCGTGGTTGTTGTGCTCTTTCTTCTCTCCATCGGGACATCGATGGTGGGTGAGACAGGGGGCCCGGCGTCCCCGGCCTCGGTCCCACTTGCTCCCGCCGGAAGTCCGGCCCCCTCCAGCCATCCGATCCAACATGTCGTCGTCATCTATCTGGAGAACGAGGGCGTTGGTGCCGTAGACAAGTACGGACCCTACGAGCGGTACTTGGGCGCTACGTACGGCAACATCACGGAGATGTACTCCGCCTGTCACCCTTCGAGGGCGAATTACATCGCAGCGGTGGCGGCCGTCACCAACGATTGCGGGTCTGACACCTGGCACAACTATACCAACGCGTCCCTCGCCGACCTGATCTCGGGGGACCAGTCGAACGCCTTCACGTGGGCTCAGTTCGCGGAGAACCTCCCTTCCAGCATCTGCGCGAACCCGGACCAGACCGCGGGCGTCTTCGGCGTGCGTCATGTCCCGTTCCTGTTCTTCCAGAATGTAACCAAGAACGAGTCATACTGCAAATCCCATGTCTTGGGCAGCGCCTACTTCAATGGCACGTCTGGTGCGGAGGGGATCACCTCCACCCACTTCGTGAACTTCTCGTTCTACTCGCCGAACATCTGCGACGATGGCCACAGTACCTGCGGAAGCGTTCCGGCGAAGTGCGCGTCAATCTCCGGGTCCAAGATCGCGTGCCAGGAAGTCACCCAGGCCGACGTTTGGCTGCAAGGGTTCCTTGGCACTAGACTGAACAGCACGAACCCCGTGGAAGAGAACAACGTCAACCACACGATGTTCATCGTGACGTGGGACGAGGACGGAAACCCCACCACGCTCGGAGGGTATTCGGTCCCGGGCATCACGTCCGGCAACAACTATCAGGCGTGTAAGGCGGAAGGCGCGGGCGCGGGCTACGCCGTCTGCGGCGGACAGATCTACGGACTTGTGATCGACCACTACAACCGGGGGGTCGCCCCGATGAACCAGAAGGACGCGGCGTATGGGATCGCGGCGACCGTCGAATGGCTCTTCAACCTCCAGGGGAAGCACGGCACCGGGCTCGACAATTACGGGGAGTACGACTACCTGTATCGCACGACGTCCCCTGGGTTCCCAACCTTTGCCTCGATCTCCGGAATCACGGACGACGGGTACGGCACGGTGGAGTACACGGTGACGTTCAAGGAGTCCGGGCTACCCTCCGGCACCAGCTGGTCAGTGACGCTGAACGGGACCCAGCACACCTCTACGACGACCACTATCACGTTCACAGAGCCGAACGGCACCTATCCCTACACGATCGCCGACATCTCGGGCTGGCACGAGAAGTCGCTTCCCTACACGGGAAAAGTGACCGTCAAGGGAACGGCCTTCACGGAGCCCACACTAGTATTCACCCAGGTGACCTATAGCGTAACGTTCACGGAATCCGGCCTACCCTCCGGTATCGAGTGGTGGGTGAACCTAACGGGTGGGCCGACGTTCAGCTCCACGACCGACTCCCTTTCGTTCGCCGAGCCAAACGGGACCTACTCCTTCACCGTGGCCAGCGCTAACAGGACGTGGGCGCCTGCCTACACGTCGCCCTTTGTCGTGAACGGCGGCCCGGTCGCGGTGCCCGTGACCTTCACGAAGGTCACCTATGCGGTAACCTTCACAGAGAGCGGGCTACCGAGCGGTACGACTTGGTATGTGAACCTGACCGACGGTCAATCTAACAGCTCGACGGGAAGCACGGTCGGCTTCCTCGAACCGAACGGGACCTACAACTACACTGTGGCGACGGCAGACAAGGAGTATGTCTCGTCGGGAGGGGTGTTCACGGTTAACGGAGCTACCGTGTCGCCGACGGTAACATTCTCTCTCGTCACTTACACGATAACCTTCACGGAGAGCGGGCTACCGAGCGGTACGACCTGGTACGTGAATCTCACCGACGGTCAGTCCAACAGCTCGGCAGGCAGCACGATCAACTTCCTCGAACCGAACGGTACGTACAACTACACCGTGGCGACGGCGGACAAGGAGTATGCGCCGACGCTGGCGGGTGGTTCGTTCGGTGTGAATGGGGCATCGGTTGGCGAGGCGGTGGCATTCAATCGGGGGGCCTACACGGTGACCTTCACCGAAACGGGCCTCCCAAGCGGGACGACCTGGTATGTCAACGGAACGGCCTGGGGGTCGCTCTCCGCGACAGTGGCGGACACTCTCGGGACCTCAGTGTCCGTGAACCTCACCAACGGAACCTACTCCTTCACCGTGGCCAGTGCCAACAAGACGTGGGCGCCCGCCTACACGTCGCCCTTTGTCCTGAACGGAGGCCCGGTCGTGGTGCCCGTGACGTTCACGGCGGTCACCTATGCGGCGACATTCACGGAGTCCGGGCTGCCATCCGGCACCAGCTGGTCGGTGACGCTGGACGGGACCCAGGATACCTCGACGATGACCACTATCACGTTCACAGAGCCAAACGGTACCTACTCCTACACGATTGCCGACGTCTCGGGCTGGCACCAGGCGACGTTGTCCTACACGGGAGGAGTGAAAGTCAAGGGATCGGCCGTCACGGAACCCACGCTGGCGTTTACCCAAGTGACCTATAGCGTAACGTTCACGGAGAGCGGCCTTTCGTCCGGCACTTCTTGGTCGGTGACCTTGAAGGGGATCCTGAGCACGTCGACGGCTGGTACGGTCACGTTCACGGAGCCCAATGGCACGTATTCCTTTACGATCGGACCGGTGAGCGGGTATGCCGCGAATCGGAGTTCGGGTGGGGTGACCGTCAGCGGGACCTCGGTGACCGAAATGATCACCTTCTCGCCAACGGGCCCTCTCCTGTATGCTGTGACATTCACGGAGACGGGGCTGCTTTCGGGGGCGAGTTGGTCGGTGACGTTGAGCGGCACCACACACACATCGACGATAGCCACCGTTACGTTCGCCGAGGCGAACGGCAGCTACTCGTACTCGATAGGAGCGGTCACGGGATACGGATCGAATCCGTCCGCTGGCAGCCTTGCCGTGAGCGGCGCCCCGTTGTCGATCTCCGTCAGCTTCGAAACGGTGTATGCGGTGACCTTCACCGAGAGCACCCTCCCTCTGGGCACGAATTGGTCCGTGACATTGACCGGCAGCGCGCCTTCCATCATCCTCGTCACACCTCTCGGTAGCGCCCCGGTCAAGCTCACCCGGTGGTCGGACGGGACCTCCACCATACGGTTCTACGTATCGAACGGGAGCTACATCTATTCCGCTTCCGCTCCGGGAAACTCAAATACGACGGGCAGTCTAACCGTCAACGGAGCAACGGCTGCTCCGGTGACGGTGACGTTCCCGTCGAGTTCCTCCTCCGCGTCGGGCTTTACCGCCCTCGACTATGTGATCATAGGGATGGTCGTCGTCGTGGCAGCGATTGGGCTCGTAGCGGTTTGGCGACGTCGTCGAGGAGGAGGTTCGTCGGGACCTAAGTTCCCCCCGTCGCAACCGGGTCTGGGTGGCCCGGAGAACCCTCCATCACCGCCGTCACAGTCCGATCGGGTGAGATGATGGAGAGGACGAAGCGTCGGTGCGTGTTCGGCGCCCTGATGTTAGCACTCGTGTTGGTCCTGAGCAGTGCCATCTCGCTCACCGGCATGCCCTTCCAAGCGCCGCCCACGCACCCAAATGCGACGGGCTCTCCCCTCGACCTCGTCACCGCCATGGTAGGCATCAACTCCGGATACACCGCCAAGGATTGTAGCGGAGTGACCAGCTGCTCGGACACCATCAAGGTGGCGGCCGCTTCGGACCTCTTGATCGGAGTCGGGCCGCACTATTACGGCGGCACATTTTCGGCGGCTGTCCATGGGTACACCGCGTCGGAGTTGACGTACGGCAACGGGAACCACGGGGCGGAAACCGCGGGAGAGGGAATCTGGGGGGTAGAGGGTCTTTCGGCGGGTACGGTCACTGTCTACGTCAACTCCACGGGCCCGAGTCACTACGTGGTGCTTCTGGCCGACTTCACGGGCGCGGTTACCTCCGGCCCCTACTATTCGGCCACAGGCAACGACAACTCGTCCTCATCGTCCAACACTGCGGCGTATTGTACGGGAACGACCACCCTAGCGAACGAGGAGGTCTTCAGCGAGACCTACATTGTGGGAAGCACGGCGACCATTTCGGCCAATGGGAGCATGACGTCCCTTAGCTACTTCACCGACCCGACGGCCAGTTATGCCGCCGAAGACCAATTCGGCAATATTGCTTCTGCGGGAAATTATAATTCCACGTCGACGATCTCGTCGGCCGCCGAGTGGGGAACGGTTTGCCTCGGTCTTCTCCCGCTCACGAAGCCTACGGCTCCAACGGGACTCTCCGCCACGGCGGGAACGAACTCTTCCGTGACATTGACGTGGACGAACCCCGCGGGCACCTTGGTCAACGACACCATCTACTACGCTGCGACCTGTTCGGGTCCTTGGACCGGACAGTCGACCAACGGTGTCGCCACCACGGCGACCGTATCGGGCCTGTTGGCGGGCACGAACTACTGCTTCTACGTGACCGCATGGAACGCCAACGGTCAGGGGACTCCGAGCGGGACGCTGACGGTGGTCTCGGTCCAGGTCCACAATACCAGTACCTCGGTTCCCACATGGGCATGGGCGGTGATGGGGGTTCTGGTCGTGTTGACCTTGGTCTTCCTGGCCACCACGCTGATGGTGCGTCGGAAGCCTCCACCGTCCCCGCCGCCGCAGAACTGGGCCCTAGGACCAACCTCTGAAACGAAGCCGGACGAGGCACCGCCGCCTCCCCCCCCGCCAAGCTAGATCGGGTCAACCCCCGAGGCCAACGTCGCTCCCCGTTCCCCACGAGAGTCTAGTGGGCCTTGCCCTCCACGCTCGACGTTTCAGGACGTGGCGATGGGTGGGTCGCGAGCGGGTGGTCGCCGAGCAGGTCATCGAGGCGATAGCCCTCGATCGACCCCTCATATTCTTTCATCAGCGTCGCGATCATCCTTGCCGCCTCGACCGGATACTTGCCGATGGCGGTCTCCGCCGCCAGAACCAAGCCATTCGCTCCGTCCAGCAGGGTGTTAATGACATCGTTCACTTCCGCCCGCGTCGGGGCGCGCCTCGTGACCATGGATTCCAACAGGTTCGTAGCGACGTAGACCGGAGTCCCCAACGCATTGGCCTTGCGGATGATCCATTTTTGCAGCAGCGGGATGGCCTCCAGTCGCACCTCTCGGGAAAGATCGCCCCGGTCGATGATGATGCCGTCCACCTTCTGCGCGATTCCCTCCAGATTTCGTACGCCTTCTCGACTTTCGATCTTGGCGATGACGGTGTCTTTCGGCCCGATCATTTCTCGGAGCCGGTCTACGGCACTCGGATGGTCGCAAAAGGAAAGCTGAAACACGTGGATCCCGTTTTGAATCGCGAATCGGATGGCGAAGAGGTCCTTTTCGGAGAAGGCGGGTAGTTGCGGCGAAGGAAAGGCGGTGACGGCCTTGTGCGATTGTACTTCCCCACCCGTGACGACCGTAGCCGTGGCGGCCCCATCACCTACCTTGTCGATACGGATAATGACCGAGTCAAAATCTATGCTCATCCGCGTTCCCGGCCTCAACTTCCCGATGGTATCCCCCGGGGTCAGCGGGATGGTAGATGCGTCGCCCGTGATCGCTCCGGGAACCAGGCGCACCGAACTGCCCTCCAGGACCGCCACCCCACCGTTCATTACGCCGGTGCGGATCTGCGCGCCTTCTGTGTCGATGGCAATGGGCACTTTGGTGCACCGTTGGATGAAATGGACAACCGGCTCTAGGTCGCCCATATCCGTGTGCGACATGTTGATCCGGAAGCTCGTGACGCCGACGGCCTCCAGTTGAGAAATCACCCGCTCGTTCATCGAGCTTGGGCCAAGAGTGCAGATCAACGCTCGTTGGAAAGGCGGGCGCAAACTCTCAGAGTTCCGGGGTGACCGGGGTTCCGCTGGCACTGGTGATCACCGACTTTCCATCGGCCAAAATGCCCTTAACACTTGCTGAAGGCGGTGCGCACTTGAAACTCCCTCTCGACGCCTCCCCGACCCTTTGTCCGCTCCCCCTTCGATTCCGGTGGAGGCTGGCAAAAGGGTGGAACCATGCCCGTCCCTTGGAAGCTGCACAGCCCACGTCGGGGCGGCAGCCGCATGACCGCACGGGCCCAGCGGAAGGGCCCCGCACCGAGGAGCCTCTTGCGCCATCGGGGGTTCCCGCCAATTGTCTGCCTTCGCGCACTTCTTGCGATTCTCCAAGTGTTCCAGGAGACCTCTAAGGTCGATGCGGGCGTGCGGAACGGGTGCAGGCGGGCGCGCACGCGGTCCACGAACGCTTCTGGGCACTCTATACGTGGCAGTGACACACCGGTAGAGGGTTTCGGGCCCCTCAGTTCTTCTTGTACTGAATCGTGAAGGTCCCGTTGTAGCTCACCAGGAGGTGGTCGCTGGACGAGAGGTGCAGGCCGCCCGTGCTGAACCAATTGCTGAACGAGTAACCCTTGCAGCCCGGGACGGTGAACGTGTAGGGCGTGACGGAAGGAACGAACCTCCCCGATGTGCCGTTCGCGAACGAAGTTCCGTTGAACGTCATCGGTCCGCAGGATCCGGGTTGGAGGTAGAACGTGACGGTCACGATCGGGGCAAAGACCGCCTTGATGAGCTTATTGTAAAGGACCGCTCCGCACGCGTCGTGGATGTGAACCAGGTACAGCCCGGGCGTGAGATAGTGGTCGTAGTTGAGGACCGGGATGATCACGGTCGCGATCGTCGCGTTCGCCGCGGCCGTCTGGCCGTAGCTCATGACGACGGATCCCGCGCCATTCTCCATCTCCAAGAAGAAGTACTTGCCGGCAACCGGCCCGCCCAGCTGAGCCGTGTAGTTCGTCCCGATGGTCACGGACTGGCCGTTTCCGGGCCCGCTCAGGAACTTGATGTACTGAGCCGGGAAGAAGATCGAAGGCAAGATGGTGGACCCCTTGGTGTACGTGCTCTGGGGGAGCGTCCACGGGGACTGGGTTACCGTTCCGTTCGGCTGGGTCAAGCTCCACATCCAGCGGAACTCGAGCGTGAGCTGCCCGTAGGGGACGTTGGCCTGGATTGCGACCCTCTGCGTAGTGAGGCGAGTCTTGCCGCCCGTCGGGAAGTGGAGCCCCCCGGCAGGGGTCGTGCTACGGGTAGTCCCCGTCCCATTGGTCCAACCCGGGCCAGCGATGGTGCGGGTCTGGGGGGAGAGGGTCACGCTGAAGGTCCCGGTCGGCGCGAGCGGGAAAGTGAAGTAGACGGTCGGAAGGTAGACGGAGACCCCGAGAGAAGCGTTTGTGAAGTTCACCACGGAGAATTCCATCGTCGTGGTGATCCGACCGCCGCTCGAGAGGTTCGTCTTCGGTTCGTTCAAGGGAATATACAGCGCGGAAGGGGTAGGGTCCGTGACCTTGTTGCAGTCGAGGGGGGTCGACGCCGGCGTTAGGCCCGCGGGGCTCGGACTAGAGGCTCCCGAGACGCTCGTGGGGAGAGTCCCGGAGGCGGCAAGGGAGAGCCCTCCAAGGAGAATCATCACGAACACCGCCGGGAGGATGGAACCCATCGGCTCCCTCGCAGTCCATCCCTGACGACCGTTCCGTGGTACCGCTTTCGTTCCCTTCGTGGGCAGATGAGCCCAGTTATACAACGTGCTTACCCGAGTTCCGGGGAGACCTATAGCTTGGACGGGCAAGACCCGTCCTCATGCAGATGAAGCCGCCGAGGGGTGGACCACGCTCCCACTCCAAGAACGCACCTACCCCAGCCGACATCCGCCGCCCCGAAATCGCCGAGAGCTTCGCCACGAGCTACCGACGGCGGGCACCGTAAGGCCCACAGCCGGCGCGGACGGGTTAGTTATTTAGACCCCTTCCGACCAACTTACATGCCGCATACTGCGTGGAAGTGGCATCGTGGCGGCAAGTTCTGCATCCGGGAAGCCCAAGAACGCGTTCTTCCCGGCGGAAGCGCCTCGCGTCAACCGACCCCGCCCAAGTGGTATAACTCACGTCCTGGACCGCCTCCAGGGGCTTCACAAGGACGAGCTCGCCTACCTAGCCCCATACTTCGACGTAGCCAAGATCGGTTGGGGGCTCTCGCTCTTGCTCACACGCGAGAAGGTTCGGGAGCGGGTCCGGACGTACCACGATGTGGGGGTAGAGGTTTGCACGGGGGGTACGCTCCTCGAGTATGCGGTGGCCCACGACCGGGTCGCCCAGATGATCGGCGAGTCGCGCGACCTCGGTTTCGACGTCATCGAGATCTCGAGCGGCATCCTCGAACTCTCGTCCGCGCAGATCGAGCAACTGGCGGAGTCCGTTCGCAAGCGGAGCCTCGATTTCTACATCGAGGTCGGAAAGAAGGACCCCCAGCACCAGCTCTCGCTCAAGGAGACCAATGCCCAGATCGCTCACGCCCGCACGCTGAAGCCCCGACGAGTGATCATCGAGAGCCGCGAATCCGGACGCGGTGTCGGGATCTACGACAGTGACGGGGCGATCAAGTGGGACTGGGTCCGATCGATCCTTTCCGAGCACCCGGCCGACGAATTGATCTTCGAGGCGCCGCAGGAGGTCCAGCAGCTCCAGCTCCTTCGCGAGCTCGGCGCCGATGTAAACCTCGGGAACGTAGCGCTCGGTTCGGTTGCCCCGCTCGCGTCCGAGCGGTTGGGGCTGCGGGGGGAGACCTTCGGCACGATCCGCCACGCCCGAGCCGTTCAGGGCCCACCGGCGGCGAAGTTCCTCTACTTCCTCCTCGAAACGTACCGCGGCCTCGACCAGACGCAGCTCGCGCACATGTCGCGTCTCCCGCGCCGTACCGTCCAGAGCGCCCTCGAGTCTCTGCGGCAGCAAGGGCTCGTCCAGGAGACAATCTCCCTCCACGACTCGCGGCGCCGCGAATATCGCCTCTCCTGATCGACCTCACGGGGTGGCCCGAAAGGCCCATCCCTACCTCGGGGCTGCCCGCTCGGAGGAGTAGGTGAGCGAAATCGGTCCGAAGAATCTGGCGGGCCGGGTGGCCGTGGTCACCGGTGCCACGTCGGGAATCGGCAGAGAAGTGGCCCTCGGCCTTGCACGTCAGGGAGCGACGACCATCGTCGCGGGGCGGGGAGCCGACCGAGCGGTGCGCGTCGCGGCCGCGCTCGCGAGCGCGAGCGGCAACCCTCGGGTGGAGTCCGTCCGGGTCGACGACCTGGCGGTGATGGCCGACACGCGCGCACTCGCCGCCGCGCTCCTGGACCGGTACCCCGCGATCCACATTCTTGTGAACAATGCGGGCGCGTACTTTCGACGGCGTGAGGTGACGGCGGACGGCCTCGAGAGGACGTTCGCGCTGAACGTGCTGTCCCCCTACCTGCTGACTACGTTGCTCGCGCCTCGATTGATCGCCAGCGCCCCGGCGCGGGTCGTGAACGTCTCGTCCGCCGCTCACCGCGGCGCCCGCGTCGATTTCACCGACCTCCAGTCCTCTCGCCGGTTCTCGGGGTTCTCGGTCTACGGAGCGTCAAAACTCGAGCTGCTGTGGTTGACCCGGGAGTTCGCCCGCCGTCTCAACGGCAAGGGAGTCACCGTGAACGCGGTCCATCCCGGGTTCG
The DNA here is from genome assembly GCA_963735185.1 of uncultured Thermoplasmata archaeon. Lineage (GTDB taxonomy): Archaea > Thermoplasmatota > Thermoplasmata > Lutacidiplasmatales > UBA184 > Lutacidiplasma. The sequence goes on along the minus strand of CAVTJV010000005.1, from coordinate 110,620 downwards.
TCCGCTCGGGCTTCGGACTCAACAACGGGGGCGGCACGGCGTTCGGGATGCGGATTCTCGGAAGGCTGTTTGGACGGAGTATCGTCCGCGGCGCGGACACGCCCATCTTCGTCGCGTCGGCCCCCGAACTGGCATCGGTGACAGGTGCATACTATTCGAACCGAAAGCCCCAGCCGGGATCGAACGACTCCCGCGACCCCGCGAGAGCTCGACAGATCTTCGAGGAGTGCGCTCGGCTCTCTGGGGTCCCGCCGCTCGCGGGCTAGGTCCGACGGGCGGGCGGACCCTTCGAACGGGGGCCACGGGCGGCTTCGGCTGCGCCGACGACGGGAGCGTTCTCCCCGAGGCCAGCGACCAGGACTCGAGCCATGGCCGCCGGCGGTTGACAGCGCGCCCGGACCGCGGCCTCGACGATCGGTACGAACTCCGGCATCCCGGTGACGATGCCTCCCCCGAGGACCAGGAGGCTCGGGTTAAACGCGTTGACGACGCTCACCGCGCCATCGGACAGGAACCGCTCGGTATCCCGAACGAGACGTCCGGCGAGGACATCTCCGGCGCGATACGCTTGAAAGACGGTCTGGGCCGTGATCTCTCTCGCAGAACCGGCCCGAGCGACCAGCGCGGCCCCGGATTCGGGGTCCGCGTGGACGGCCTCCTGGGCGCGTTCCGCGATCGCCCATCCTCCCACGTAGGCCTCGAGGCAGCCCCAGTTCGGGCAGTGGCATTTGCGACCGCCGACGACGACCGTGATGTGGCCGACCTCCCCGAGCGCGTGGGTCCCGCCTTCGAGGAGACGGCCCCCGACCACGGCCGACCCTCCCACTCCCGTACCGAGGAACATGCAGAACAGGTCGGAAGAGCCGCGTCCGGCTCCGAACCGCCATTCGGCGAGCGTCGCGGCGCGGGCGTCGTTCAGGACCACGACGGGCACTCCTCCGAGCTCCTCCGAAACGCGTCGTGCGAGGGGAACGTCCCGCCATCCCAGGTTGGGCGCATGGATGACCGTGCCGGTTCTCGGGTCGACCTGAGCGGCTACGGCGACTCCCACCGCGCGGGGCCGGAGGGTCGGGCTTCCCTCGAGGCACGCCTCAACACTCCGCACCAGCGTTCGGATCACCCCTGTGGGACCGTTGTTGGCGTGGATGTGTCGACCGCTGTGGCGAACGATCGTTCCGTCAGCCGAAACAAGAGCGCTCACCACCTTGCTCGCCCCGAGGTCGATGCCTAGGACGAGGTCGCCTCGGGGGGCCGCGGACGGTGACGGGCGACCAGGAGCCCTTGTCTTGGCCTTCCGAATCGGCATACTTTTGGTCGACACCGGGGAATGGCGACAGTCTCTTGGTGAGTTAGGTTAGCCTATTGGGCTCTCCGCTCGCGGAGGTCCAGAGCCTGGGTTGCCGGCGTCAGGACTTGACGTCCACTCATGGCCGTAAAGACCAGAGACCCCGGGCTACCGTGCCCAGGGCCTCGGGGGCCCCCCCGGGCCTAGTTCTGGTTCGGATAGAGGGCCTTTCCCCCAGTGCCTCCGACTCCGTTCACGCCCCAGTTGCCGACGACACCGGCCGTTCCGGGCGGGCCGTTACTGCCGGACGCGCTGCGACTGGCTCCGGCCCCGTTCAGGCCGCCGAGCCCGCCCGTGCCTCCGGTTCCTGCAGTGCCCCCGTTTCCGCCGATGCCCGGACAGGCGGAGCCCGCCAGACAATCGTCCACGCCGCCGTTGCCGGCGACGACGCTGTTCGCGCCGAATGTGATACCGGTCTCAGAGACCGGTGCGGTCGTGTTGTAGATGGCACCTCCGTACCCATTGCCTCCGCTGCTGGCGTTGCCAGACTGGCCACCGGTCCCACCGGTAGCGCCGTTCCCTCCGGCAGCGCCATTGCCGCCGATACCCCCGGCACCGACCGTCGCGCCTCCTCCACCGCTGCCGCCGTAGCCTCCGCTGCCACCGCCACCGCCGGCTCCGCCAGTACCTCCGTTGCCTCCGGCGCCTCCGTACGTGCCTACCCCGCCGCGAGCGGAGTTGTAGGTAAACTGGTCGGTCGTTAGCGTGAGAGATCCCGCGCTGTACAGGGCGCCGCCGTACGCTGTCCCGCCGACGCCACCCTTACCGCCGGCTCCGCCGGTCCCGCCAAGGCCACCGTTCGCCCCGGCTCCCGCCTTGCCTCCGGCCCCGCCCTTGGCGCCGGTACCCTTCGAATTGCCACTGCCACCGTATCCACCGTTGCCGGCGTTGCCTCCGGACCCACCCGGACCTCCGGCAGAACCCGCGCCACCGGCACCTCCTGGGCCGCCGGCTCCTCCGGTCGCCGAGTTGCGAGTGAAGGAACTGGTACTGATCGTCGCCGGGGCCGAAGCGTAGACCGCCCCACCCTCTGAGCTGCCTCCGGCGCCGCCGTTGGCTCCCGCACCCCCGGTCACACCCGCCGGTCCGACAGCGGCCGCGGTCCCTGCAGCGCCCGCGCCTCCGATTCCGCCGTTCTCGGCGGCCGTGGCGGAGCTGCTCTCGCCGGAACCACCGCCGCCTCCGTAACCACCGGTGCCACCGTTACCGCCAGCGGCGTAGACGTAACCGTAGCCGCCGGAACCTCCAGTTCCCCCTGTGCCCCCCGTGACCGTGCAGTAAGAGAAGGTCGAGCCGCTGATCAGCAGCGAGCTCCCGCCTGCGTAGACGCATCCTCCCCTCGCGAAGCCGCCGACCCCAGCGGAACCCCCCACACCGCTAGCACCGTCCGTGCCGGCGACGGCGGGCGAGGCGCCGGTGGTGCCGGCCCCGCCGGCACCTCCCGCTCCTCCCTTGGCTCCTGTTCCGGATGCACCGTTACCGCCGTAACCGCCGCCACCGCCGGTACCGCCGGAGCCACCGCTCCCCCCGTAACCGCTTTCTCCGCCGGAGCCGCCCGAGCCGCCGTTCCCGGCGTCTGCGGTCCCCGACTGGAACACGTCGTGGTTCAACTGAACGTAGTACGAACTGTAGATGAAAGCGCCCTCTCCCGCTCCCCCGGCGGCGCCGTTGCCGCCCGCGCCTCCGGCTCCGCCTCGGACGCCGCTCGACCCACCGGTCGCTGCGCCACCCAAGCCACCGGATCCGCCGCTACCGCCCGCCGAGGGCGTCGCGCCGTTGCCGCCGGCTCCGGCCGCGTAGGAACCTTCCCCGTTGCCACCGGCACCGGCGTAGCTGCTAGAGCCGCCGCTGCCGCCCGCACCCGCGTAGACCGTGCAGGAGTAGAAGTCGGAATTGTTGACATAGAGGGTGCCGGAGTTGTAGATGCAGCCGCCGAGAGCGGCACCACCGATGCCTCCGTTACCGCCCTTGCCGCTGTTGCCGGCTGCTCCGCCGGCGCCGTTCGCTCCCGACGCTCCCCCCTTGCCGCCGGTCCCCGAACCTGGGGTCCCGCCGGTTCCCCCGTACCCGCCGTAGCCCCCGGCCCCACCGGAACCGCCTTGGCCCCCCGACCCGCCGGTGCCTCCCGTGCCGGCCTCGGCGTAGCTGCTCTCGAGGGTGGTGCCGGAGACCCTCAGCAAGCCGGCGTTCCAGATCGCGCCGCCCTGAGCTCCGCCACCGGCCCCGCCAACCCCCCCGGGTCCGCCACTAGCGCCCTTTCCCGCGGCGCCGCCGTTTCCGCCAGCGCCTCCCGTGCCGCTCGACGCTGAGGCCGCGGACCCGCCGCTACCGCCGGCGCCGCCGGCTCCGCCGTAGCCCCCCGTGCCACCGTTCCCACCGGCGCCGCCGTTGCCGGCGATGGCATAGTTGTCGTAGAACGTGTCATTGAAAAGAGAAACGTTCCCGCTCGTGATGTGAATCGCTCCCCCCATGGCGCTAACACCGGAACTCCCCACGCTGCCGCCACCGCCCGCCGTTCCGGACGAGCCCGCGCCTCCGGAACCCCCGGCCGAGCCGCTTCCGCTCGTACCGCTCGAGCCCGTCGATCCTGCCGTCCCATCGCTGCCAGCGGTGCCGGTCGTGCCCGCCGTACCCGCCGCGCCGGTGACCCGGCCGTTCTCGATCGTGATGAATTTGATCGTCAAGCTCCCGCCGTTGACCACGAACAGGCGTGTGGAGGACTGGCCGTTGAAGGTGACCGTGTAGCCGCTCGCACTGATCGTTACGTTCAATGTGGATGGGATCGTGATCGCACCGGTAAAGGGTACGGTGCAGCTCGCGCCGTAATCGATGACCCCGCCGAGGGCCACGGCCGACGACAGAGCGCTTTCCGTACAGGCGCTGACCACGGTCGCGGAGGAAACGTGGGGAGGCGAGACCACCGCAGTCTGAAGGGTAGTCCCAGAGACGGGCGATGCCGCGGAGCCTACAAGGAACGCCATCACGACAGCCACGACGACGGTTGCGACGAGTCCCGCTCGGATCAGATTCTTTCCAAAAACTCCCATGTTATACGACCGGCCTGAGCGCGGGGAAGGAGTCCTGGTATTAGAATTGAGATGGTGCGTTTTTTCGGAAATCGAGGAACCGGACCGAAACGGTCTCGATCCGGGCTAGTCGAGGTCCACCCGAGAGAGCAGGACAATGATCCGCGACAAGAAGGATGACGTCCGCCGAAGGTCCCGATAGACGCGGTCGGTCTGAAAGACGCCTCGCTCTTCCTCTGCAGACCCGGCGTCGTCGCGCCACGGCGGCTGGGGGAAGGACCGGTCTCGGCAGTCGGTTCTCAGCGGCCTACTCTTCCGGGACCTTGCCGGTGTTCTCCGCCTCGGCGAACTTGTGGACGACGTCCACGAACGTCGAATGCGACCAGGTGAGTGGCGTGGCGCTCTTCGGCTCGCCCGTCGTTCGGTCGATCTGTTCCGGGAGCAATCCCGTCGGGGTCGCATGGGCGGCGGTCCACTCGATCAGCTCCCGGCATCGTCCTCGGTCACCGAGGCGCAGACGGGCCTCGGCCAGCCACAGCGTGCAAACGATCCACGGATTCTCCTGCCCATAGTACTTGTCGCCCTCGTACCGAGCGAGGCCGCCGATACCCGGGGCCCAGAGCCTCGCTTCGATCCCATCCACGACGCCCCGAACCCTCGGGTCGGTCCAGGGGACCAGCCCCAGCTTGAGAGCAAGAAGGAGGGAAGCATCCCACCGATCATCGCGCGGGGAAAGAGACCGAACGAACCGGTTCGCCTTCGCGTCCCAGAACCGTTCGATAGCGATTCGGGAGATGTCGGTGGAGGCTGTCCGCCAGGCCGTCGGGTCCTTCCCTATTTCGGAGGCAACCCGAGCGGCCCGCTCGAGAGCGTGAATGACCGCCGCAACCGAGTAGGCATGAATGCCGAGCCGCTCCTCCCAGAGGTCGAAGCTCGGCGCGGGGAGGCCGGTCTCCGGGTCCCGAAAGTTCGTGAGGAAGTTCGCCGCCCCCTTGACGAGCGGCCAGAGGTCGAGGAGGACGTCTGGATCGGCGCCGCGCTTGAAGTGGTGCCACACCGCAGCGATGACCGTCGCGGTCTGGTCGATCTGCAGGAAGGGGGGGGGATGCCACGTGCTTCCGAGCGCTCCGTCGGGGTAATGGCGATGGAAGAACGAACCGTCCGGGTTCTGGCACTGTGCGGCGAAGTGGAGGAAGCGAGCGGCATTCTCGTAGAGGCCGGCCTCGTCCATCGCCTTCGAGACGTACCCGCCGTCCCGCCACCAACAGTAGTTGTACGTGTCCCCCGCCGCGGCGAGGGAACGCGTGTCCGGAGACGCGATGATCGCTCCGTTCGGACCGGTCGAGTGGCGGAGCAGGAGCACGCTCGATCGGTAGACATCCCGGGCCAGCGGGCTCAGCGCCTCGGGCGGATGCGGGAGCCGCCGCGCCACCCAGGTCTCCCAGAACCTTTCCGACTCCTGAATGAACCTCGCCGAACCGCCGTTACGAACGTAATCCCGGACCTGGTGGACGGCGGGAAGGCTCCGTCCGGCCGCTAGGAACAGTCGGACCTCGACGTCCCGGTCGGGCACCGCCTCGAGGTCCCATTCCATCACGCTGTCGGCCGCCCCATGCGCGACCGACCGACCTTCGAGCCGCCCGTCCTCGGCGTCGACGTACGTCCCCTGGAGACCTTTCAGGGTGTGCTCTCCGCACACGGCGCGCGTGTATGGGGGGTCGGCGAAGAACTCGAAGAAGTAGCCTCGCTTGTAATGGACCAGGGAGGGGATGCTCGGGTCGACGAACGCGGTGTCCTGGTACATCGACTCCGCGATCTGAAACGCGTGGTAGGCGAACAGGCGGACCGAACGCGGCGAGTCCGCGCGAACCCGGAACACCCTCGCCACAAGGTCGTGGTTCGGGTGGACGTGGTCTCGGACCGAAATTGTGAGGCCGTGCCCCTTCCAGACCGACTCGGGGAGGTGTCCGGTGCCGTGGGGCATCTGGTGGATCTCGAAGCCGTTCCCCCGCCGCAGCCAGGTGAACTTGGAACGGGGGACGTCAAAGACTCCAAGCCGAGCATCCCGCAAGTGTTGGAACTGGCCGGGGAACGGGTAGAACAGCTCGTTCCAGTCCCCGTTCTCGTTGACGGTCAACAGCAGTCGGCCGTTGCCCGTGACTTGCGTGATCATGCGACGGGAGCCTCCCGCCGGAAAACACGCCGCCGGAACTCCCCCATTCCGGGGAGGGTCCGGGGGCACGGAGGCCTTTAACGGTTCGGGTCGACACGCCGTGAGTGGTCCGGAGCGAAGGTCACTTCAGGATCGGGACGCCGAGGCGGTCGAGCGCCCGCCGACGCAGGTCGGTCAGGGCGTTCATGTAGTTCGCGTAGGCGTCGTACGGGCTCTCGTAGCTCGAGAAGTACTCGTGCACGCCCTGGTCCGCGCCGTGTCCGCTCACATACATGTAGTAGAAATGGTCGGACGTAAGGAGGCGCCGCCAGTCGGTGAGGACGGCTAGATCCGAGCTCAGGCGGGCGAGGACGCCCACCTTCTTCGCCGCCTCGAACGCCGACCTCTGAAGGTCGTTGCCGAGCCAGGCACCGAGGTCCCGATTCTGGTCCGCCCAGCTCATCGTGTACGGGACCGAGAGAGGGGCTCGGGGAGGGAGCTCCATCGCCTCTTCGACCGTCGCCCAGCCGAGGTGCGGGTGGCGACGGACCTCACCGGGGAGGGCGCTCAGGAAATCCAGGATCCCCGTCCGAGCCGGGTGGTGCTCTCCGAACGTCTCGAAGTCCATGAAGAGCCCGACCACCTCCCCCGGTGTGGCGGCGAGCCACCGGGCGTACTTGTCCGCCGTGAGCGGGTACTCGCTCCACCCCGTGGAGGAGAAGCGGAAGCCGACGTCGTCGCTGAGCGGATAGTGCCGGAGGAGGAGCGCGATGGTGGGGGCCGGTGCGGCACAGTACGCGTAGGTCGCCGGCTGTCCGTGGAGAACGCCTTCCCATCCTTCGGCGAGCATTCCCCGGAACCGTTCCGCCTCCGCGAACCGGGCGAGGTCGTCGGAGTAGGCGAGCTCGGTCATCCGGAGCGCCCTCGCCTGAGCGCCGAACTCTTTCTGGAGCATCTCCCGGTGCAGCGCGACCTCCTCGCTCAGCTCGGGAGGGGGGAGGAGGAACGCGAGGGAGTGGTAGTAGGTCTCGCCGAGGAAGGCGACCCGACCGGTTCGGTAGAGGGAGCGGAGTCGGTCGATCACATCCGGGGCCGCCATGCGGGCCTGTTCGAGGAACGTTCCGGTGACCGAGAGGCTGAATCGGAACTCGGGGAAATTATCGAGCGCCCGATGGAGCCGGTCGAGGGCGGGTCGATAGGAGCGCTCTGCGATCCCCTTGAAGATCGATAGGTTCCGGTCGATGTCGAAGTACGGTTTGCCCGAGCCGAGGTCCAGGAACCGGAACCGCCCGAGCCGCCACGGCTGATGGAGATGGAGATACAGGATGACCTTCATTCGATCACCGAAGTCTTGTTCTAACGCTTGTCACGTCCGGTGTGCGGGTCGACGCACTCACGGCTAGAACCGGGTCCGGCGGACTGCGGCTTGACCATCTGCCGGACCTCGACCCAGCGAGCGGCGTTCTCAGGGCCAAGCCCCCCCTCATTTTCGTGCCGGCCCAGCTGTCCAAGAACGGGAAGCCGTATATGACCGCCATGTCGACGGAGGCAGCGGAAACAGTCGAGACCTGGCCGGTCTGGCAGGCCGGGTCCGGCGGACCGCTCGGGCCAAAGATCCCGCTGTTCGTACCTGGCGCTCGAAGCGTTGGTCGCGCAATTCGAACAGCAGAGGGTTTGCGGACACTCAGTCGAGACCCAACAAACCCGGCCGGATTCCGTCCCAAGACGCTAGGGGGCCCCCTCACGGACCCGCATGGAATCGTACTTAGTCATCGGTCGATCAAGCGAGCCGCACCTCGCAGAACTTGATGATGCGCACAGCTCGGGCATAGGCCCTTCGGATGACTTGGGTAACTCCCCCGGCGAACGCCGGTATCAATATGATTTCAAGAACTGAGACGAGAGGCAGCGCTCCGCCTGGAAACGTGAAGGCGATGCCTTAATCTTGGGTTATACATCGCTAAGAACCCCCTAAGGGAGTTTCTATGAGGACTCGGGATGCAAGCATGACCCGCGCGTCAACCCTGCGGAAGCCCTTCCGACTGCCCCTTGGAAGCGCCACCGCCGGAATCGCCATTGTCGCATTGTTGGCCGTGTCAGGATTCGCGGCCGCCTGTGGTGGGGGCGGAGGCGGCGGAAGTGGCGGGGGATTGACCAACAACTGCAGCGCGGCCGGCCCGGTCGATGCCCTGCAGATTCCCCTTAGCGTTCCGCAGACCACGGCACCTGCCGGTTCCAACATCAGTGCCTCGTACCAGGTGGAGATCGTCGGGTATTGGTCGGCCGACAATGGCACCCTCATTCACTTCCCGAGTGTGTATGTCAAGATCCCGCTGAACGCCACCTCCAAGTTCGCTTTCTACTTCGCTCCGACGAACGTTACCATCAACGGGTCGGGGTGGTCCAGCCCCGTCACGAAGAACGGTACGCTCGGCTCGGCGTCCGACTTTAACGGGGGCGCCGGCAATGCGACCCTATCGACCGTCAGCATCGCGGTGATGCAGAAGGACCACTGGGGCACTCTGACCGTCGCGATCCGATGGGGATGGAGCCTCACGGCGTCGGGGTCCACCACCTCGATGTGGAGTGTTCCCAGCGCGTCGGCCACGTCACCGACCTTGCCGAGCATCTTCCAACCGGCTCCCTACGTCGGCCTGGGCGAGACGACCAATACCACGGCGGCCATCCCGGGCTCGAACTTTGAGGCCAAGATCACCGGTGCCGTCGGGAAGACCTCGTTCGGCGTCTCGATCGAGTACCCGAACGGGACCGAGATCGTCTGTCAGAACCAGGTCAACGACCGATGGACGCACTGCCTCATCGTCTACGTGCCCCTGATCTACCTGAACGGGACCCCGCTCGCTCCCGGACATTACATCGTGCACATCCACGACTCCTTTGGGGCGATCGTTCACACGATATCGGTGACCGTGGGGAGTTCGACGGTTCCCCCCTCCCCTGACCACCACCACGGTGGCTCATCGGGATTGAGCTGCTCTTGCCGGGGCCACGGCGGGGGCCACGGCTGGGGCCACGGTTGGGGCCAGGGCTGGGGTCAGGACTGAAGCGACTCCTACCGTTGGTAATCCAGATCAGGCCAAGTTACTGAGGAGACGCGACCACACTGGTCCGGTCGGGCGTCTCGCGGACGCCGGAACCCTGCTGGCCTGCATCATGACCGGCGAGGTTCCCTGCCGAGCCGGACGCTCAGCGCGCTGGGTTCCCGTTCGTCGCTGTGTCCGGTTTGAATGAATCGTGTTCGAAACGGGCCCCAAACCTATGTCCCCGCGCCCTGCTCGGGCGCTCCAACCGTTCTCTAGGGGCACCTTGCGGCAACTGGAAGGTACGTCGTTGGAAATGAGTTCCTGTCAGAAGACCAAGCTACGGGCCTTGGAACGCGGCATCCAAACCGAAAGGTCGTTGCCCTCACATTCCCTAAGACTTATCAAACGAGCAGAGCACAACCTTCAGGGTCGTACTCCCGCGGCTCGTATCGCTTCCAGGTAGAGGAAGAGCGTCTCGCGGGCCCGTTCGGGCCAACCCTCCCGGAGCGCTGCCCAACGGCCCTGGTCGCCCATCGTCGCGCGGAGCGTCGGGTACTCGAGCAGCTCCGAGATCCGGCTCGCGAACTCATCGACGTCCCAGAAATCCACCTTGAACACCGCACCCCGGCTCATCTCCGCCACCCCACTCGTCTTCGAGACGATCGTGGGGACACCCGCAGCCATCGCCTCGAGGGCCGCGATCCCGAACGGTTCGACGACCGAGGGAAGAACGAAGACCGAGGCGCCCGCCAGGAGAACATCCCGTTCCTCGTCGCTGACCTTTCCGAGGAACATCACTCGGTCCCCGATGCCGAGCCTCGCGGCGAGCTCGATCAGGCGCTCGTACTCGGGGCCTTCCCCGGCGATCACGAAGAGAACGTCCGCGAACGACGGCACCACCTGAGCCGCTGCCCGAAGGAAAGTGTCGACCCCCTTCATCATCGCGAGACGTCCCACGTAGAGGACGATCCGCTTCTCCGGGTCGATTCGCTCTAGCCGTTCGCTCGGACGCACCGCGTTGTAGATCACCCGGATCTTCGAGGGCTCCGCTTTGTACCGGTCGATCAGCTGCTGGCGGAGATGTCGGCTCACCGCGATGACACGTGTCGCGGCCTCAATCCCGAGCTCCTCCCGGCGGAGAATGTGGTCCCACGGATGCCCGAGGGACCGGTCGTACTCCGTCGAATGAACGGTCATGACGAGGGGAAGGTGGAGGCGACGCGCGAGGGCCGCGGCCCCGACCGTCCCGAACCAGTCGTGGACGTGGACCACGTCGAAGGGGTCGGTGGTCTTCAGGTCGGAGACCCAGCTGTTGTACCCATCGACCGAGTCGGCGAACGGGCTGTCCGGAGTTCCGCCTGCCCAGTACGCGGGGGGGAATTCGGGGGATGGGCCGCCGGTCTTTTCGCCGGGATGTCGGAACGTCACCCCGGGCACCGGGGTGAACGGTCCGCTGGATGGGCTTACGAACGTCACTCGGTGGCCGAGACGCGTAAGCTCCTGACATAGCTCGAAACAGTGCACTCCAAGCCCGCCGGTGTGATTGGGCGGAAACTCCCAGCCCACCATGAGGATGTGGAGCGGCCGCGGCGCTCCTCCGAACGCCGGGGGGCCGGCCGCGCGCGGTGGGCGGTCGACAGCGAGCGTCGGGAAGGAGCAGAATCCATCCGACCCCGAGGGCCCTCGGAACTGGGACGGTCCCGGGGTTCCCGCCGGACTCGGGGTGCCTCCCGGCCCCGTCGGCGCGCCGGACGGGCCGACGCCTTGGGGCGACCCCTACGCTGGCTAGCGCTGGGTTTCTTCGGTTTCTTCATCGAGGTAGGCCCACGGCGTTTCCCAAGGGCGGTTCCGCGAGACGTAGCGGGCAGATGAGCTCGCCGCCCGTCCGGGGGCTCATCTGCTACCGGGAACGGGCGATGTTCGTTCAGTATCCCGAAAGTAGCTCGCGGATCGCCCGCTCGGTATCGGGGGCTCGAGTCACTGCGCTCGCGACCAGCACCCCGCCGGCGCCGAGCTCGATGGCTCGCGCGACGTCGTGGCGGTCGTGGACTCCGGCCCCACAAAGGACCCGGGTCTCGGGCGAGACCGACCGAACCGCGTCCACCGTGCCCGAGACCACTTCGGGACGAGCGGTGGAGACGGCTCGGTCACCCCCGATCAGCTCGGGCGGCTCGACCGCAAGGTAGGGCGGGTGGGTCTCGGCCAGACGACGGGCCCGAGGAACGTCGGCGGCGCAGACGACCGCGACCAGCCCCCGGGCCGAAAGACGGCGGACGACGTCTTCGATGTCCGCGATCGGCATTGGGTGTTCGGAGTGATTCACGAGGCTTCCTCGCGCGCCGGCCGCCTCGATCGACTCGACCGGTACATAGCCGGTCCGAGCCCCCGCGTCGCCGGGTCGACGTGCTGGGCCAGGACGGGCATCTTGACCGCGTCCGCGACCCGTGCGAGGTCGGGTACCGGGGGCGCAATGGCGACCGCCACGCCGGTCTCCTTTCCCAGCGCTTCCAACAGCTTCGCCATCCGCACGGCAGCGGGGCCGAGATGGCCCGGATACGCCTTCAGGTTCAGCAGGAACAACGGGTGCCCGAGGGATGGGCGGTCAGTGGACGGCGGGAGCGTGGGTCCTCTTGGGGCGAGAGCAGATGGCGTATTCGTCTCCGTCAAAGAAGACCTCTCGGTCGGGGTGCTTGCGCTGGAGGTCGGAGATGCGGCTGAGGACGTCCTCCAAGGTGGTCGATTCGTCATTCGGGTCAATCCTCAGATGAACCGTCTTCTCGGGTCGCACCGCCGTATGACCCGTTCCCGGCATGAAGCTCCGAGGGGACGCCCATTGCCCGAGGGGCAATTAAGGATTCGACGGGGTCAATCTCGCGGGAAAGGGGGCCGGAATCGGGCGGAGAGGCACGGATTTCGTCTCGGAAAACGGCCCGTTCACCCTCGCCGGGAGGGCCCGCGACGAAAGAGTAAATACGGGGGTATTGTCGACTACGCGAGGCAACACGATGGCACCCTCTCCCCCAGAAACTCCCGCGAAGGAACACACGAGCGAACTGACCGAAGCCGAGATCGCGGTGCACTGGAAGGAAGAGGAGGGGTTCCTTCCCCAACCGAAGTTCATCGGCCAGGCAAACCTCACCGACCCCGCGGTGAACGAGAGGTTCTCGCTCGAGCACTTCCCGGAGTGCTTCCGGGAGTTCGGCGACATGCTGACCTGGGACAAGTACTGGACCCAGACGCTCGACTCCAGCAACGCCCCGTTCTACAAGTGGTTCGCCGGCGGGAAGCTCAACGCTTCCTACAACTGCATCGACCGGCACCTCGCCGAGTACGGGAACAAGGCGGCGGTCATCTTCGTGGGCGAACCCGAGGGAGAGGACCCCGTCGCCATCACCTACAACGAGCTCTACGCCCGGGTGAACGAGTTCGCTCTCCTCCTCCGGGATTTCGCGGGCCTGAAGACCGGGGACCGGGTCACCATCCACATGCCGATGGTGGCGGAGCTTCCGATCACCATGCTGGCCTGCGCCCGTCTCGGAATCATCCACACGGTCGTCTTCGGTGGCTTCAGCGGCGAGGCCGCGGGCCGGCGCGCCGCCGACTCGCAGAGTCGGGTCATCATCACCATGGACGGTTACTACCGCAACGGCAAGATGATCGACCACCTCCAGAACGTCGACATCGCCTGCGAGACCTCCAAAGGCGAGGGTCAGGTCGTCGACAAGGTCCTCATCTGGCAGCGGTACCCGGGGAAGGTATCGTCCGCAAAACCCCTGGTGCAGGGGCGTGACGTCCTCGTCAATGAGGCGTTGAAGCCGTTCAAGAACAAGGTCGTGGCCCCGGTGTCGATGCCGTCCGAAACGCCGCTCTTCCTCATGTACACGAGCGGCACGACCGGCCGGCCGAAGGGCTGTCAGCACAGCACCGGCGGCTACCTGGCCTACGCCGCGGGAACTTCGAGGTGGATCCAGGACATCCATCCGACCGATGTCTACTGGTGCACGGCCGACATCGGGTGGATCACGGGACACACGTACATCGTCTACGGCCCGCTCGCGCTCGGGGGGACGACCGTGATCTACGAGGGCGTTCCGACGTTCCCGGATGCCAACCGGATGTGGCGCATCGCAGAGCGGCTGGGCGTGAACATCTTCCACACCGCCCCCACGGCGATCCGGCAGCTGCGCAAGCTGGCTCCGGACGGCCCGAAGAACTACCGGACCGTGTTCAAGAACATGACCACGGTCGGCGAGCCAATCGAACCGACGACGTGGCACTGGTTCTACGAGACCGTCGGCAAGGGGAAGGCCGCGGTCACCGACACCTGGTGGCAGACCGAGACGGGCGGGGTCGTCTGCACGACGAAGCCCGCGCTCGACAAGATGAAGCCGGGAAGCGCCGGCCCCGGCGCCCCGGGCATTCACTGCGTGATCTTCGACGAGAACGGGAACGAGATCCCGCCCGGCTCCAACCGGGCCGGGAACATCTGCGTCCGGAACCCCTGGCCGGGCCTGATGCAGACGATCTGGGGCGACCCGGAGAAGTTCAAGCGTCAGTACTTCGCGAAGTACAACAAGAACCCCAACAGCAAGGACTGGCGGGACTGGCCGTACTTTGCCGGTGACGGCGCGATGGAATCCGCGGACGGATACTTCCGGATCCTGGGCCGGATCGACGACGTCATCAACGTCGCGGGTCACCGCCTCGGAACCAAAGAGATCGAGTCCGCGTGCCTGACGGTCCCCGAGGTGGCCGAGGCCGCGGTCGTGCCGATCATGGACGAGGTCCGGGGCCGCCTTCCCGAGGTTTACGTCTCGCTGAAGCCGGGCATCCAGCCATCGAAAGCGATCGAGGACAAGGTCGTCAAGGCGATCGAAACCGAGATCGGGAAGATCGCTCGGCCGAGCGCGGTGCGGATCGTTCCGGACATGCCCAAGACCCGGTCCGGGAAGATCATGCGGCGCGTCCTGGCCTCGATCTCCAACACGATGGAGGTCGGCGACATCACGACGCTCGCCAACCCGGACATCGTCGAACAGATCCGGCAGCAGGTCCAGGGAACGGGTAAGGTCCAGACGAAGGCCGCCGCTCCGGAGATCAAGGATTTCGGCGCTAAGTCCGAATAGCCAAGACAGCCGCAGGATCCGGGGTCTCTAGCGAGGCCCCGGTCGCCCACCTGGAACCCGACCGCGGACTTACTGGCTCGAGGGCCTCGCGACGAGTCGGGGAGCGAAGGTGGGGATCCGCGCGAGGTGGATCCCCGCCACGATTGACCAGAGGAGGAACGGCGCAATGACCAGGCGTTCCATCCCGCCGACCCCGAGACCCAGGTCCACCTTGGAGACGAAGAGGATCAGCGCGATGAGCGTGATCAAGCCTGAGAAGACCGTGTAGGCACGGTACCCTCCCCAGCGAGTGTCCCGGAACATCGCGAACCCTAGGACGAGGAGGGCGACCCCAGCCCCGGTGAACGCGAGGAGGGCCGACCCGGAGTGCACGGCGATGTTGACGTCCTCCGGGGAAAGGCCGACCCCGACCGACCCGACCGCACCCAGGGCCATCGCCCAGAGCCCGATCGTCCGGGAGCGGCGCACGGGGAAGGCGGTCCGGATCAGGATGGTTGCTAGGATGACGAGGAGGCCCATGATGACGATCGAGATGTTGAAGACGTCATGCCACGGGGAGCAGGCGTAGTGGCCTGCGAACGACGCGGTACCGCCAAAGGTGCCGCAATTCACGGCCCCCAGGTCGGAGACGTAGTTCCCCGTCAGGCTGTACGACGAACCGTAACCGATCTGGGTGACCGCCATCGCGACAATGAACTGCACCGTCCCCACCAGGAGCAGGATGGCGCCGTGGCGTACCGAGCGGTGTACGCGGGGACCGTACCGCTCGGAAACGGTGTACGCCGGCGGTGGGGCTTGGTCCTCGGCCACGGTGCGCCTGACCTAGGCCCTGCGGGCGTTCCGCTCGTACCAGGCGTCGCTGGCTCGCTTGAGGCGGGCCCCCTCGCGGTCGCAGGTCGGGCGAGCGCTCGGGGGGACGTCAATGACGTACCCACCGCCGCACTTCGGACATTCGTAGTACGGCATCCGGACTCCAGCGTTGGGTAGTGGCCTCCCCTATAAAGGGCTCCACCCCAAGCAGAACCGGCGGAAAGGCTATCGTTTCGGATTCTCCCCGCCGGTCGTGCCTCTCTCCCGTCGTCCTCCGCCACGGCCTCGAAACGCGTCGGACCCTCCGGCTTCCGAGCGGTTCCGAGCGGCCGATTCGTATCGGGCCCAGCGCGAATGGCTTCGGTACGAAGGGACGGGTCAACGGGACCTCTTCCGCGAACTCCGCGAGCGGTTCCTGTCGCGCCATGCCGTCGACGAGGGCTGGGTCCTCGACCTTGGCTCGGGTCCGGGACGGTTCCTCCCTTTCGTGGGAGGGTCGAGGTCTCACCGTGTGGGAATCGACATCTCGCGTGAGATGCTGAACCTCCTACCGCAGGCGTGGCTCGCGTCGGGGAGCCCCGACCCCGTCCCGGCTCGGGTCCTGGGGGACGCACTGCGTCCGCCGTTCGAGCGTCACCGATGGGCGGAGGTGGTCGTCCTCGGGAACACCCTGGGATTCGCCGGTACGGCTGCGGACCGGCTCCTCAACGAGGCCGAGGAGCTGGTGGCACCGGGTGGGGTCCTCCTGGTCGAGATCGCCCCCGCGCCTGGGGAGCGTTCTCGGTATCTGGCTCGCCTCCCGCCCTCGAGCGTCGCAAGGCTTCTCTGCGCTCCGGTTCGCGCCGTGCTGGGTCGCCTCGACCGGGAAGGGTTCCGACCCGACCCTCCCCGGCACCTTACACCGGAGTCGTTCCGACGGTTCACGGTTCCCGAGGTCCAGGAACGGCTGCAACGAACCGGTTGGGAGGTCACCGAGACCTTGGCGGTGGCTCCGGCGCTCGGCTCGGACCCGCTGCGGGTCGAGGCGGTGCGCAAGGACCCCAAGGCGTGGCCGCACCTTCTCGAACTCGAGGAAGCGGTCGGTCTGCGCCCCGAACGGTGGGGAGAAGCCGCCGCCGTCCTCCTCGCGGCGCGCCGCCCTTCCTCGAAGCGTATGGTTAAGTAACCGGCGTCCCCCATCACCCTGCGCTGTTTCTATGCCGGACCAAGCGGGAGCCAAGCCTCCCGCACCCGCCACTCGGGCCGTGACCGTCCCCGCGCCCGAGGACCTCGAGCTCGCACAGAGCGATGCGCTCCTCCAGCTGCGCAT
This sequence comes from uncultured Thermoplasmata archaeon, assembly GCA_963735185.1. Classification (GTDB taxonomy): domain Archaea; phylum Thermoplasmatota; class Thermoplasmata; order Lutacidiplasmatales; family UBA184; genus Lutacidiplasma. The sequence continues at coordinate 93,808 of CAVTJV010000005.1, read as the reverse complement.
CGGCCGCGCGGCCCACTTCTACACCGTCATCGCGTCCGCGCTGCTCGCGCTGGACGGCATTCTCATCCTGTTCTTCTTCAGCTCCCTTCCGTCCCTGGGCTCCGGGGAGACCGGTGGCGCCGCGGTCGCGGCCACCTTCTACCTCCTCTTCCCGCTCGCGGCCGGGATCATCGTCTCCGCGGTCGGACTGGTGGTGAAGTGGGAGGTCTACCAGCTTTGGCCCTGGGAGCAGCACTTCTCCACGACGGTAGGCGCGCTCGCGGTCAACGTCCTCCTCGCAGTAGTCTACGGCCTGCGCGTCGCGGGGGTCGGCCCGTTCGCCACGCTAAGCCTGTTCCCCGGGTTCTACGCAGCCGAGCTTGCCGGGATCAGCCTCGCCCTTGTCGGTTTCGTGCTCACCTGGACCGCCTGGGGCGGACGCCAATGGGCGGCCGCGATCTCGGCGGTACTGCCCGTCGCAACGGTCCTCCTCGTCTACTTCCCCCCCTCGACTTCCGGCGGAACCTCGGATGCGCTCGCGGTGAGCCTCTTCCTATCGGCGTACCTCTACGTGACGAGCGGGTCGTTCCTTCACCTCATCTCCTCCGGGACCCGGGTGCACGAGCGCGAGCTGATCACGTCGGGGCAAAGCCGGATGTTCCACCTCGCCGACGAACTCGGCCGGAAGGAGGAGGCGCTGCACTTCCGAGAGGCGGCCCTCGTCCGCAGGGAGGCGACGGTCGAGAACATCGACCTCTCCGTCCGTCGCCAGTATGATTCGCTCAAGGAAGCTCGTGCACAGCTCGACGACCTCGAGGAGGATTACCGGAAGCGCTCCGACGCCTTGGTCGAGAAGGAACGCGCCTGGGCCGGGCGCATCGCTGAGATGGATGGGCGAGAGCGCCAGGTCGAGGACAAGACGAAGGCCCTCGAGCTCCGCGAGCAAGAGATCGGTCGGTTGGTCCCCCAGATCTCGACGCGGGAGGCGCGTCTCATCGAGCAAGAGGGGGCGCTGACCCATCGCGACGTCGAGCTGACCCAGCGGCACGCGACGCTCGAGCGTCAGTTCCAGGACCTCCAGGAGTCCGAGGCGCGGCTCGCGGCTCGCGCTGGAGAGCTTGACCAGAGGACCGGCGACCTCCTGCGGCGGGAAGGCGACATTGCGGCTCGGGAGGCCAAAGGGAATGTGCGACGCGGCGCACCCGCGGCCTCGACCGCGGACCTGGTCGCACGCGAGGTTCAGCTCCAACAGCTCAAGGCCACACTCGATGAAGCGAACGTGGCCCTCGGGCGGAAGTCGCGGGAAGCGAGCCAGCTCTCCAAGGCCGCCGAAGAGTCGCTCGCGCGGGCGGCGCGCAAGGAGGCCGAGCTGGCGTCCCGCGAAGCAGGCCTGAAGCAGCGAGAAGCGGAGCTCGCCGACCTCCTGAAGGCGGCCGACGGACGCAGAACTCAGTACGACGCGGCCGCTCGCGATTACGAGACCCGCCTCACCGCGCTCGGTCGTGACCAAGTGTCCTTTGCCCAAAAGGCCGCGGACCTGGAGCGTAACTTGAAGTCCCTCTCCGACCGGGAGGCCGCGCTGGCCGAACGAGAAGGCCGCCTCCGGTCGCTGTCGGAGCAGCTCGACCGCCAAGAGCAGGACCTGCACGAACGGTCCCGCTCGCTCGAGGCGGCGGAGGCCGAGGTCAGCCTTCAACGCCAGTCGATCGGACGGGGAAGCGACCTGTCCATCGCTGGGCTCGCGGCCGTGGCCGCGGCCGACCAACGGGAGCGGCCCCCAGAAGCTCTAACGGGGCGTTCTGGGATTGCCCGGACGGAGGGGGTCCGGGAGACCGAGACATTGGCCGCGCCGTCGGGCCGGCGGTTCCCCGACCGCCTTCCGAGCGGGATCCCGCGGCTCGACGACCTGCTTCTCGGAGGCCTTCCCCCGCGCTCCCACGTGGTCGTGGTCGGGGACGCGTTCGTCGGGAAGGAGGTCCTGTTGTACTCCTTTATCGCCGAGGGCCTGAAGCGAGGAGAGCCCGTCCTGGTGGTGACCGCGGCCCGATCCCCGGAAGAGATCGCAGATGCGATCGGGGTCGTTCTCCCGCAGTTCCGGGAGTACGAGCAGATGGGCATGGTCCGCTGGGTCGATGCGTCCGGCGCGGGGACCTTCGGAACCGCGAACCGCACCGTCGTCAAGGGACCGGAGGACCAGGCAGGGATTCTCACCGCGATCGGCACGTCGGCGGCAAGCCTGGAGGAGTCCCCGGCGGTCGCCTTCCGCGTTGCATTCCTAGGTCTATCGGCCGTCCTTGGCCACGGGGACGAGCGCGCTGGCTTTTCGTTCCTTCAGAACGTCGTGGGGATCCTGAAGCCCCGTCCAGCGCTCGCGATGTACTCGCTCGAAGCCGGCGGCCTCTCCGAGCCCGCGGTCAAGGGCCTTCTCGGTCGGATGGACGGGGCGATCGTCTTCCGCCAGGAGCGCGACAAGACGTTCTTCGAGGTCCGGGGGCTCGGCGACGTCGAGACCCGGGACTGGGTCGAGTGCCGGGCCACGAACCGCGCGCTGATCATCGGCTCGTTCGCGCTCGAACGGATCCGATAGGTTTTCCCAAGACCTACGTCGAGGGCGTAGGTCGTTCGTACTCCGCGCGATCGACCACGTAGCGCGGTTCCTCCCCTTCGAAGAACCTGCGCAAGTTGGCGACCGCGCGCTCGAGGACGTATGCCTCCACTCCGGGGCCGAACCCAGCGGAATGAGGGGTCCCGACGAGGTTGGGAAGCTCCGAGAAAGGGAACCGGTGCTCGATGTGTCCGGCCGCGAAATCCTCGTGCCACCAGACGTCCAGAGCCGCCCGGAACTCCGGATGCCTTGCGAGATGCCGGTACAGCGCTTCTTCTCGTACGGTTCCCGCCCGCCCCACGTTGATGAACACCGTGGTGGGTCTCATCGATGCCAATACCGCTTCGTCGATCGTGCCTTCGGTCGCCCTCGTCAGCGGTCGGGTGTCGAAGACGAAGTCCCCCTCCCGCACGGCCTCGACCAGACGGTCGGCCGGGAACATCCCCTGACAGCCGGGGGCCATCCGCCCGGTCCGGTTGAGGCCGATCACCCGGGTCCCGAAACCGGAAAGACGGTTTGCGATCGCGCGGCCGATCTCCCCGTAGCCGAGGATCACCGCGGTCCGTCCCCAGAGCAATCGTTGGACCGGGGGAGGCCGCAACTGGCCCGCCCGGACGAGGGCGTGCGCGCGGGGGATCTCCCGTGCTGCGGCCAACGCGAGGGTGACCGCGTGCTCCGCAACGAACGGCGCATAGGCCCCCACGTTCCCGGCGAACCGGGCACCCTTCGGAAATCGGTCGAATGGGACTCCATCCATCCCGGTGTACACGCGTTGGACGAACTGCAGTTTCGGTAGCGATCGTACGTCCGTGTCCCCGAGCTCACGATCTACCGAGCCGAGCAACATCGCTTCCACATCGTCCCAGTCTCGTGGAGAGCCTCCCGCGACATACCGCCACTCGACTCGAGGCAGCTGGTCACTGAGCGCACTCCCCACTTCTTCCCGGGGGTGGAGGGCTACGAGGAGACGAGGGCCGGTCATTCCAATGAGTTCGGGAACCCGTGGGGTCTATTGCGCTGACGGAGGGTCCCCGAGGACCGGTGGATGGTCGTCTCCCGCCCTCCGTGGGCCCGATGCGCGGGCACCCCCCTTATACGGTCGATGGCTGGGAGCCCACGTTCCAATGCCTACCGTGACGATCGACCTCTGGCACACGCTGATCTATCTGCCTCCCGAGGACGAGGAAGCGTACATGACCCACCAGCTTGCCCTAGGGCTGGAGGTCCTCCGCGGGTCCCGCTCCCTCCCCGGGGCTCCGAAGCTTTCGGACCACGACCTCGGCCGGGCGTTCGAGCGGGAGTACGAGGGCGCGGTTGCGGAAGGGGTCGAGGGACGGACCGTCACGCCGGCGGAGCAACTGGCCCGGGCGGCGAAGGAGACCGGTCGGGATGCGGACCCACGCGAGTACCTGTCGAAGCTACGGACCGAGGTCGAACGGACACCGTTCCGCATCGCGCCGGGGGCCCTCGACCTCTTGGGAGAGCTCCGGGGGCTGGGCTATCGGTTGGGCGTGATCTCGAACACCATCGGCGAGCCCGGAGAGTTCCTGCGGCCGATCCTCGCGAAGATGGGGTTCGACCGGTACGTGGAGGCCTATGTCTTCAGCGACGAGCATCCCTGGACGAAGCCGGCCCCGGAGATCTTCCGGTTCGCGTTGGACGAGCTGAAGGAGAGACCCGAGAACGCGGTCCACGTTGGGGACGGATGGGCTGACATCGAGGGGGCACGTCGGGCCGGGTTCCGAGGCGCGGTCATGTTCACCGGTCTTCATGCGTACGGTGACCGGTACCGCAAGATGTTCCTGACCGAGGTCCCGGGGGACCCTCCGGCGAAGTATCAGACCGACCGGCTCAGCGAGGTGGCAGCGATCGTCCAGAAGTTGCTGCCGCCGGGCTGAATCGCTTCGGGGACGAGGTCACTCCTCGCCCATGTGGCGAGGTTTCGGGATCACCTTGGGCTGGTCGGCGTCGGTCGGCATCCCCGTCTTTCCCGGGACGATGTCGCAGTCCCTCCAGTTCACACCCACGGTCACCCTCGGGAACGCGACCTTGAGCGTGTACGGAGCGAGCGTTCCGACCACGAGCCCCTGCGAACCGGCCACCAGGTTCGGGTTGGTGCTCGACATGTCCCGGTTCAGGACCACCCGGGTCTCACCGAAGACGACCCGCTCGAGTTCTCCTCGGTCTTCCATATCCGCGTGCGCTCACACGCCCGGGACTTTAACGGTGACCGCCCCGGCCCCGGAAGGCCATCGGCGGGCCCCCAAGGCCGTTCCCGCCCGCCGAGGGCATCGAGATGCCCTCGAAAACGGCATTTATCTACTTGGACAACGTCGGTCGCCGTAACATGCCAGCGTCAGCCGGAGACATGGATCCCGCGCGTGTCATGGAGGAGCCCCCTCCTAGGGCCGAGGGGAAGCCAGAATGGTGGGCGAGCCCCGCCGTCGTGGGGCTGATGGGATTCGGTACCACGACCATGTTGGCGGGGTTGTCGAACCTCCCGCTTCCGTACGGAGCCGGGTTCGGGAACGTGATCGGCGCGAGCCCGGTCACCGGGAACTGGACCCTGTTCGGCACGGCGATCGCCTTCGGCGGCATCGCCCAGCTGATCGCGGGATTCATCGCCCTGCGGAAGGGGAATCTGTTCGCGGGCTCGGCCTTCGTGGGATACGGGTCGTTCTGGTTGGCGTTCACGCTGATGCTCAACGCCTGGGTCCCCGCGACCGCCACCGGAGTACCGGCGTTCTACGGACTGGCCGGGTTCTCGTTCATCTGGATGATGTTCACGTTCACCTTCCTGATCAATGCGCCCAAGCATGGTTGGGGATTGATGTTCGTGTTCCTCTTCCTGTTCATCGCGTTCATCCTGCTCGTGGTGAAGTTCTGGAGCCTCGCCTCGGGCTCGACCACCTTTGACGCGAACGGGGCCGCGAACTGGGCCGTGGGCGGGGAGATCATCTTCGATGGGCTGATCGCCTGGTACGTTGCGACCGCGGAGCTGACCAACTCGAACTACGGCCGCAGGATGCTCCCCGTATAGGGAAGCACACCGAATCGGTGGCCAACCCATTCCTTCTTCTCTTTATTTCGTAGCTCGCGGTTGCCGGTTCGAACGGAGGACCTGATCCTTGCCGCCCACCCCGAGACCGACGTACCGCGCCCGAGGGGTCGTCGGCCTGGACCTTGCCGGCGTGCCGAAGCGGGACACGGGGGCCTGCATGATGAGGGGACCCCGTCGCCTAAAGGCGACCGTGCTCCACTCCGACCCAGAGATCCTCGAGTTCGTCCGCTCCGCCCGCCCCGGGCTCGTCGTGATCGATGCCCCGCTCTCCCTCCCCCGCGGGAGGCGGACCATCGAGGACCGCTCGGGGCCGCACCTACGAGAGTGCGACCGAGAGCTGCTTCGGCGGAGGATCCCGTTCTTCCCGCTGACGCTCGGGCCGATGCGGACCCTCACCGTGCGCGGGATGACGCTTGCCGAGGAGCTTTCGGGACGAGGGGAGACGGTCCTTGAGGGGTACCCCGGCGGCGCCCAGGACCTCCTCGGGTGGCCTCGCAAGAAGGCGGGGACGGAGCGGCTGCAGCGTCGGATGCAGAAGGCCGGGCTAGGAGGGGATCTCGTCCGTCGGCCCCTGACCCATGACGAGCTCGATGCCGTCACGATCGCGTTCGTCGGGTGGAGATTTCTAAAGGGGAACGGCACCCTGATCGGGGACCCTGACGAGGGCCAGATGCTTCTACCGGAACTGACGCGCGCGCGAGGATCGCGCCGCGACCCCCGCAGCCGGGTGAATCTCCGAAAGAGGAATGGGCCGAGCGAGCTCAAAGCTCGGAGGTAAGGGAGGTCACAATCCGTGCGACCAACCCATCCGTGCCCGGCCTGCCGACATCGGTCCGCAGAGGAGTGCGAGCTCGCCACCGAGGCGACCCCCAAGCGAGGGAGGGCTGTCTGTCCTCAATGCGCCCACGCATGTCTGTCTACCTCGGCCGCTCCCCGTGCGCCTTTAGGGGTCCTCGCCGCGGACCGGTTTCCAGGACCCCAGGAGAACGACGGAAACGGTGCGGGTGACGTTCCTCTACGGTGCGGGCGGAGGGCCACCGCCTAAGCAGGTGTCGGGGGCGGGGGGGTCGCGCGCATGACGACGGCAACCCCTCCTCGGACGATCAGGACCGCAAGGATGACCAGGGGGATCAGAAATAGGTCCCCGCCCGGCCATTGAATGCCGGCCGCTTCGCCCCCCCAGAAGACCGCGAACGTGAACACGAGCGAGGTCCCGCCGACCTTGAGCCAGGGGACCTTGATGCGCCGGATCCGGTCGTGGACGAGCAGCGCGGCAACGATCAGGACCGCGCCTCCGAGCACGGCCCCCAGGATCGCCGAGAACCCGTACCCCGCGGCGGTGAGGGCGAGCAGGACGATCACCGCCTCCGTGGCCTCGACGGCACCCACTGAGAACCCGCCCGCAAACTGTGCGACGGTACCGACCGGCCGAGGGGGCAGGGGCACCGCTCGCGGCAGCGCGCCGACGGCGGTAGGTCTTGAGCGTGCTCCGGAACAGAAAGACGCCGAAGGCTGCGAGGACGACGGCCGAACCCCAGAGCAAGTACGCCTTTGGGAAGGCGATGAGGACGGCACCGAATCCGACTGCGATCACCGATACGACCGCCGTACCCCCCACCGCGCCCAAGGCGCCATGCCGGACCGTGGAGTGGTCCGCGGCGAGGGCGAACACGAGGGCGACGACCTCGGTCATCTCGAGGACGGTGATGAGGAACGCCACGAGCAGGGCCGGAAAGTAGACTTCCCACATCTTCGGGTGAGGTTAGCGGGCGGAGTACATCAGTCCATCAAGCCGGGCGCCTTTGCGCCTCCTAGGCCCGACCGGCGCCTCGATGGCCCTCGTTAGGGGCCGTCCGGTCCTGCAGGTCGGCACTCGACCCGACGAAGGCGGGCGATGGACAGCTCCTCGCGGAGGGCGTGCTCGATCCGGTGGAGCTCGCCCTCGGAAACGGGACCGAAGAGCTCCACGGTGATCGCGTGGGCGTGTTCGCGGTGGACCCGACGCACCGTCACGTCCGCACGCGTCTCACCCGTCCCTGAGAGGCGGGCCGCGAAGGACCGAGCGTCCACCACTCGCTTCCAAGCGTCGCTCTCGAGCGCGTGGAGGAGATGACCGACGGGTTCGGTGAGCCGCTCATGCGCGGGCTCGGGAAGGGGCAGCCACCCTCCGGGTCGGACCTCCCAGTGGTCGACTCGGGAGTAGCCTTGAGAGCCGAGGACGTGCAGGACCATGGCTGCAGGGCGGAGGAGCCCCTCGACCTCCACGACCTCTTGCTCTCGGAAGACGGCCTCGAGCCGGTGGAGGAACGGAACGCCCCGGCGCCGGAACGCCTCGTGAACCAGGTCGACCTCTAGATGCACGTACTGCCATCGGGAGCCTCTGGATACGGGATGGGTTCCGCGGCGAGGGGGCGCTCGATGCTTCGAAACGCGACGGCGAGCCGGCTTTCGGCGAGGGGCGCGGGTTCGGTCAGCCATGGTCCTTCCCGGGTCAGGGACCCTACCGGGAGTCCCCACTTAGCCTAGCTTCTGTAGCGGAACCAGGCCGCCCGCGGGCCGTCCCCGGGGGACACGGATTCTCCTCCCAGGGCGGAAGTGGAAAGGGTTGGCCCTATGGGTCAGCTTACGCGTAGACCGGGTACTCCGGGTTCCAGTGAGCCTTCTCGATACGGCTCCGCAGCTCCTCGACGGACATCTTCGGAGCGAGCCCGCTCCGCTGTCCCTCCATCGCGACCGCGAGGGCGATCTCCTTGGCCACGTTGCGGAGCTCCCGCAGCGAGGGGAGGAGCGGCGCGTGCGGGTCTTCCCGGGCCGGTGAGCGCCCGGCGAGCGCCCGAGCGGCCGCGAGCAGCATTTCGTCGGTCACTTTGCGGCAGCGCCCGGCGATCAGCCCCGCCCCGAGGCCGGGGAAGATGTAGGCGTTGTTGCACTGAGCGATCGGGTAGACGGTGTCGCCGTACTTGACCGGCGGGAACGGAGAGCCGGTGGCCACGATCGCCCGGCCTTCGGTCCACTTGAGGAGGTCCTCGGGGACCGCTTCGGACTTGGCGGTCGGGTTCGACAGGGGGAAGATGATCGGTCGGGAAACCCAACGGGCCATCGTCCGGACGATCGGTTCCGTGAAGGCTCCCTTGAGCGTCGAAAGGCCGATGAGGACCGTGGGCCGCGCCTCGCGGACGACCTCCTCAAGGCCGATCTTACCGCCTCCGGTGGGCGCCCAACTCTGGACCTCCTCCCACGGATGCGCGTAGACCCGCTGCTCGTCCTTGATATCCGTCCGGGCCGAGTGCAGGAGACCGCCTCGGTTCACGATCCAGGTTCGCCGTCGAGCTTCCGCCGGGGGGACCCCGGCTTCGACGAGGGCGCCGGTCAAAAGGTCGGCGACCCCGACCCCGGCCGAGCCGGCACCGAGGATCGCGAACCGCTGGTCGCGAAGCGGGACCCCAGTGACCTCCGACGCCGCCAGGACGACGGCGAGGTTGATCGACCCCGTGCCCTGGATATCGTCGTTGAAGGTGAGCAGCTGGTCCCGGTACTTGTCGAGGATCGGTCGCGCGTGCTGGATCCCGAAGTCCTCCCACTGGAGGAGGGTTCCGGGAAGCTCCTGCTTCACGGCCCGGACGAACTGCTCGATGAAGGCGTAGTAGTCATCCCCGGTAACGCGTTCGTGCCGCCAACCAAGATACTCGGGGTCCTTGAGACGCTCCTGGTTGTTCGTTCCGACGTCGAGTACGATCGGGAGCGTCCGCTCGGGGGCGATGCCCCCGAACAGGGTGTAGAGCGAGAGCTTGCCGATCGGGATCCCGAGGCCGCCAGCCCCTTGGTCCCCGATCCCGAGGATCCGCTCGCCGTCCGTTGCCACGATCACGTCGACCTCAGGGTTCGGGCGGTGCCGGAGCAGCTCGACGATCGAATCCCGGAGCGGGTACGAGATGAAGAGGCCGCGGGGGCGGCGGTAGATGTGGCTGAACTCGGCGCAGCCCGCCGCCACTACGGGAGTGTAGACGACGGGGGTCATCTCCTCGAGATGGTCGACGAGAAGACGGTAGAACAGGACCTCGTCGGTGTCCTGGAGCGCCCGCAGGTAGATGTGCCGCTCGAGGTCGTCCGTCTTGCGCTGGTAGGCTTCGTAGGCGCGGACGACCTGCTGGTCGAGCGTCTCCACCTGGGGGGGCAGGAGAGCGTGGAGCCCGAGCGCCGTCCGCTCCTCGTAGGAGAACGCGGTTCCCTTGTTGAGGAGAGGGGCATCCAAGAGGTCCATCCCCCTCAGGCGGGGGAGTTTCGAGAGTTTCGCCCCGTTCCGGCCGGTCGAATGCGATGCAGTAGGCGGCGCCGCTACCATGCAGTCAGAGACCACTGAGGAGGCCTTCTATGCGGTGTCAACGGCGCTTGACCCCGCTCCTTCCTCCGAGCGCGCCGGCACACGGGTCCGCCCTCGACGCGGAAGGGTTACTTGGGGGGGAGCGATAGAGGGGTCGAGCAATCGTGGCCGGACCCGCGTCGCCCCAACGCTCGCTCTCGGATACGGCGTTCGACATCGTCGCCGCCGTGTTGCTGGCCGTCTTCGTAGGCATCCTGGTGTTGGGGTACTTCGTCCCCACGGTCCCTTACGCGAGTCTTGCCACGCTGCCTCTCCTAGGGTCGCTCGCCACGCTGTTCTGGGCCAACCTGAGGGCCGACCGGATCGCCCGCGGCTTACCCACCGCGTCGCCACCCTGAGGTGCACCCACCGAGGGTTCGGCTGCAGAGGGTCGACCGACGCGACTTACGAAGGCGCGGCGACCAGCGCTTCGACCCAGGAATGAGGAGCGGAAGTGGTGAGCGTCCCAGGCCGGACCTCGACGTCGTGGAGCTCGCGGACCGCGGAGGCGATCACGCCGCTCGCCCACATCCGAGCCCGCTCGACCTCTCCCTCTCGCAGTGGCCCATCCCGGCGGATGACGAAGAAGCTCTCCCCGGGCACGAGATTGCGGCCTCCGCGTCCCTCGATCGCCCGCTGGATGTGGCGGGCCGAGGAGCCCGTCACGATCGGGGAGTCGTGGAAGCGCGTGTCGAACGCCGCGAAGAGGCACTGCGAAAGCATGCGGTCCGGCATGTGGTCGAGGAAGCCCCGCAGGGATTCCCCCATCTCCCGCCGATGGGTGGGTCCACCGAGGAAGACGACCGAGGGAGTTCGGATCTCGCTCGGGTCGACCTCGTTCGCCGGTCGAGCATGATGCTCATACGACCAATCCACGGCCCGGGCCACCGCGCGTGCTACGGTATCCGTAACGCCACAGGGCGACGCGATGACCACGTACACCCACATTGTACCAGGTCCCGCTGGTGTTCGGCGGGGGGCTATTTCATCCCCCAGTGAATTCGAGTTGACGGCCCGCCGATCACGCCTGGGTTGCGATCGAGCTGCTCGACTCGTCCCAGGGGGCAGAAGGGGAGACTCGGGGCAGGGGGGCCGCCCAGGGTACGTCGGTGAGCGAGTGCGTGAACGGGAAGGAGGGGCGTGTGATGAGCGTCCACCGGCGCAGGACGATGGTGTCGAACCCGGAGACCTCTGCGTCCCGACCGATCGAGAGCGCGAGGGCTCCCGCGCTCAACGCAAGCAGGACGAACGCCCCAAGTTCGGCGAGGAGGCCCAGGCCGATGAGAGCGTCGGGACTTCCGGTCGCGTACGCGAGCCCGATGAGAAGGGTCGCCGAAAGAGCAAGCGCGCTGCTATAGAGAGCGGGACCGGCGGCGTAGACATGCTCCCTCGCCATGCGTCGCTCCTCATCGGCGGCGTGCGCGTACTCCTTCAGGATCCCGCCGAGCGGACTCGCCTCGACCAGCGTTTCTCCGGCGGCCAGGTGGGCCTGGACCGTACGGGCGAACTCGAGCTCGAACTGGGTCGCTCGTGCCCGGTCCGACCCGACCATGGAAACGAGGAAGAACGAGACGACGACCGCAAGGACCAAGGTCAGGGGCACAACCCATCCGGCCTCTGCCGCCAGAGACGAGTACGCTCCCACGAGCAGGAGGACGTACGCGGTCCCGAGAATGATCGCGAAAAGCACGACGAGGCCCCCCGGTGAGTCCGGAGGGGGCAGGCCGACCTCCAAGGGCGGCTTCGGAACGTGCGGGAACTCGTTGTCCGTCATCCCTGCGGGGAGGGTCGTTTGGTCCTTTAGAACCTTTCCCTAATGAGGAATAGGAACCACCCCGGAGATCTGGGTTCCCTAGCTCAACATGAGATTCGTAGTTAGTAATCTACAAGGTCGAGAGAAACTCCCGCAGAGGGGGAATCACTAGACCGACGCTGGCGAAGGCACCAAAGTGGCCGACCCCGGGGAGTAATCGTGATTGGGATTGCGGGTTCATCTTCCTCATCGCATCGCGGTCCTCTTCGGAATAGCTTCGCTCGGCCTGCAACAAGAGGACCGGGACCCTCAGACGCCGCAGAACGCTGGCCGGCCCGCTCCACTGCCTCCATACTTCGAGTTCCAACGCATACATCTCTGGGTCCGTGGCCGCCATGTTCTCGAGGAACGATTCGGGGCCGTGATAGTCTTGCCCTTTCGCCGCTGCTCGGAAAACATCCGCCAACCCTTGCTCTCGCACAATCTGGGCGAAATCGTGCCGTACCTGTCGATCCCGGCTCATGGGGTCGGTCAGGTCCCGGGGTTCGAGGCCGTCGATATCGATTAGCGCCAAGACGCGGTCCGGATTACTCTCCGCAAGCGTGGCCCCGACCTTCGAACCGTCGGAGTAACCGACAAAGACCACGCGGTCACATCCCGCGGCATCGAGAACTGCGAGCACGTCATCGTGGTACTCTTCAATTCGATGAGCCGAGGGATCACGCGGCTTGTCACTCGTTCCGTGGCCACGGTGGTCCATCAGAATCAGCCGATGCTCGGATCGGAGGGCATTCACGTACCCTGCTAACCGCCATGTCTGCAGGTCACCCGCGGCTCCCGGATGGAGAAGTAGAGGCGGTCCGTCTCCTTCCACTTCGTAGTGAATCTTGACCCCTTTCCGACCGACAAACGGCATCGGGAACCCTGGCGAACTGGAGCCGGTTCATTCTCTTAACAGGCTCGCGAGTGAGTAACGCCCTCCCTGAGCGATCCCCGCAGCCGGAACTCACCCGATTTCGGTAGGCCCCCGGTTCAAGTATCGGGGAGAAACCAGTCAAGCTCCCTTGGTTACGGTGCGACAGGTAGTTCTGCTGAGAGCACGACCGCCGGGTTGGTTTCGGTTCCTCGGTTCGACCGAACTGAACGGCCTACGCTCTTAGCTGAAATGTCGTTTTGCGGTTCGAACCCGTGGAGGCGCGTGCACAATAGCGATTCCGCGGTTCGGTCTTGGTTAGGAAATGGGTAACGAACTCCTATTTCAGTTAGCTCTCAGTTCGATTCGGTCCGGCTTCGGAACCGGTGCCTGGTGCACGGGGTGGAGGGCGTGGTGACCGCTGGGTATCGCCCGGCCAACAGGCCTAAGCAGACGCAAGAACATCGGTAAGCGTGACCCGAAGACCCGACGACACAGATCTCCTCCTGCTCGAACTGCTCCGGTCAGACGCTTCCAGGACTCTGCAGGACCTCGGTCGCACATTGGGGATGCCGCGCGCAACGGTCCAGTACCGAGTGCAGAAACTGAAAGAGCTGGGCGTAATCAAATCAATTAGCGCGATCCCGAACTTCTCCAAGCTCGGGCGACCGATCTTGGTGTTCATCCTAGTGAAGCTCGCGCCACCTCCCAGGTTGGACCGGAGACTAATACAACAAATCGGGACCCTCCCAGGTGTGGAACGAGTGCATGAGATTTCTGGGGAATGGGACGTCTTCATAGAGGCTCGAGAAGAATCAGTCGATTCACTTTACGCAACTATCGATCAGTTGCGCCAGCTTCACGGGGTGTCGCAGTCGATGACGGCATTCTCGCTCCGAGAATCCAAGTAATCACCCCCCGTTATGGTCGTTTGGCAAGGGGTGAGCGAGGCGTGTTGGTTCACTGCTCAAATGCGGGACGAAGCCGTAGTGAGCTTGCATCGGTGGACCGGAAACTGTACAAGAGCCGACTTTAGGCCTGATCTCGTCTCGTTTTCCGGTCTTCTGCTGAAAGAATTAATAGGCCCTGTCTGATAAGGGCGTCGGGCCGAGGGTGAGGTGACTCCCCCTTCGGAATAGTGAGCGGGTTCATGTCGAGTGAGAATGAGACCTCGGCCGGTGGGTTTGTCCGACAGGGCCGAAGAGGGATGTCGATGACGATGGCCATCGTGGTGATGGTCGTAGTGATTGTCATCGTCGGCGGCGCGGGATATGTGGCGTTGAGTGCGGTCTCGGGCAGCGGGACCAAGTTGATCACGACGTGCTCTCCGCCGACCAGCCCGATCTGCCAGACCACGAGCGGACTGAACGATGTTGTGTTGACCGTACCGTACGGCGCCGGCTTCGGACAGGCAGTCTATCAGAGCCAACAGGGAGCGAACCTTCCCGCGACCGTGGCCGTGTCGGGTGGGGAAGCCGTCACGTCATACAAGGTCCTCTGGGGCGATGGAACGAACTCCTCGGGCGCAAACCCGACCATGACCCATACCTACAGTGGATTGGGCTGGTTCGTGGTGAGCGGACAGGCCCTCGTTGGGTCGACCTGGCACTCCGGTCCGACGTACCTCTATCCGATCGAGATCACCCCGAGCTACGATACTACTTCCTCGGGATTCTACCCGACGTTGGACACGACCTTCACGAACGGCAGCACTGCGGCCAATCAGTTCGGCTGGTTCGCCGCCCCCGGTTCCGTCACCGTCTCGGCCATCTACACGGCCAACTCGACGGCGACGGGTTACACCGACCATGCCCCGACGCTGACGTCCACAGGCGGCACGCAGTCGAACCTCGTTTCAACGGCGACGAGCGTGTCGGCGTCCTACGCGTTCAGCACCGCGGGTCTGTTCTACATCACCATGGTCGGAGCGGTCACCGCCCCGACGGGAACAGTCTACCAAAACTTCACCTGGACGGTCTACGTCGCCCCGACAGGCATCGCGCCAGGATGCAGAAGCTGCTCTAGCCTCGGCCTGAACGCGAAGAGCCCGCATACGGGCCAGCTCATATTTCAGACGGTGGCTCCGGGAGGCGCTACGTCGGAGGACCCGGCGGTAGCTTACGATTCTACTAGCTTCGACCCGATTCTCAACGTCTACCAGACCCTGGTGGCGTACAACGGAAGCAGCACGGCGTCGTTCCTGCCCGAACTCTCGATGTGTGTCCCCGGGCCGGGCTGCGCGGCGATGTACGGCGGGAACCCGCTGATTGTCAACAACGCTACAACGGGCGCGCCGGAGTACTGGACATTCCCGATTGACGCAGCCGCACGATTCTACGATCCCTCGACCGGAGCTGGCTGGCCAGTCTACCCGTCCGACGTCGCCTTTTCGTTTGCCCGGTCGTGCGGTTTTTCCGACCTTCCCGGGTCCGGGGCCCAACCCGGCTGGATTCAGTGCCAGGCACTGCTAGCGAACGGGAACGGCGCGTGGGACGCCGGCATCCACGCTCCGTACAACAACACGCCGCAAGGCGTCCTATCCTCGATCCTGATCAACGACAGCATCTACTGCCCGGTCGCCGTGATGGCACACTCGAACGGCTGCGTGACATTCAACGCGTGGGGCGGGGGGGGGCCCTGGTCATTCTTCCTGGAACTGGTCGAGGACCCGTTGGGCGCGGGGATTGAGCCGTGCGGCTGGTTCAGCGCCCAGAACGCGGGCGTTCCGGGCTTTGTCACACCGGCCCTCAAGAGCGGGGATGCGCCCTGCCTGCTCCCCGGTGGCGCCAAGAGCACGTCGGACAGCACGTTCCAGAGCTGGCTCAAGGCCACCCCGGCAACCTACTGGGACTCCTTCGAAGAGCTCGCACTGAACGCGCCGGGGATCCAACCCGGCGTTCGGTGGAATATGGTCGGCTCGGGACCGTACTACCTGACCCACCAGCCGTTCGAGCAGTCGGTCGGCTACTCGCTCGCCCAGAACCCGTACTACCAGGCTCCGACGGGCTGCGCGGGTCAGCCGAACTGCGAGCCGTTGCCCGGACCGAGCCACTACGTTGCCAATGTGACCGTCGTCTACCAGGCCTCCGACACCATAGGAATCGAACAATATGCCTCAGGACTGGTCGATTTTGCGACCATCTTGCCCACCGAGGTCACACAAATGCTCTCGTTGATTCAGGAAGGGAAGATTGGCGCGTTGACCAGCCCGACGCTGACCATTTACTTCCTGGCGATCGCGATGGAGTTCGACCCGACAGCGACGAGGATGGTTGACCCCGAGCCTCTCAACATTCCGGGGGATTTCTTCAACTACGTGGGTCTACGTGAGTTCCTCGTTAACGCGTTCCCGTACAACACCGTCGAGACTACTATCTCCACCACTGACGGAATCCAGTACGGGGTCGTCTACGGTGGAGCGATTCCGCTAGGCATGGGCAACTACTACCCAACCAACATCAGCTGGCCGACGGGCGACCCGGTGTCAAGTCCCAGCGCGAGTGGGAGTGCGGCATGGTGGTGGGCCCAGGCTACGAACTCGAGCAGCCCATACTATGACCCGGAGCTCGCGAGTTGCACGACGGGTTCGCCCTGCAAGTTCCCGCTCGTCGGGGCAGACTGGTATCCACAGGGTGACCAGATGCTCCAAGATTACATGCCGTACATCAGTGCTCTCTCGGGCGGGAGACTCGAACCGAACACATTTGACTTGACGTCCCCGCAGGACTTTATTTGGGGCATTTCGGTGCTGCCCGGTCAATCGGCGATGCCGATGGCGGTCCAAGCTTGGGGGGCGGACTATCCCGACCCCAGCGACTTCATGTCTCCGACGTACTACCCAAGCGGGTTCTACACCACAGGCAACGGGGTGGACCAGGGCCTCGGCCAGTTCGTCTGCAGCAGCGCCACCGGCGCCCCAACAGGGATGCCTGCCGACTCTGATTCCATGGCGGGATTGCTCTTCTGGGCACACCAGGTAGGGATTCCGCAGGCCTGCCAGGGCAACGCCTACAGCGCGATGGTCTTGGGGATGAACCTGGCAGCGGGCATGGCAGTCGGACCGGCACGGGTGCTGATGTACAACCTGGTCGAGCACATCGCGAACGCCCTGGCCCTCTACGTGTACATCGACCAGGCAACCAACGTGTTCACCTACGCGGCGTGGATTAACCCGACGACGATCAACACCAACCCAGTGGTCGGCGCGAATGGGGTCCTCCCTTGGTACTCGACCAACGGGAACGGTGTGCTGAATGCATAGGCGGGGCCTCGACAGGGCCATCGGTCTCGACTATGGGGGCGCTATGGAGGCGACGACTTGTGCAATCCTCTGTCAAGCAGGTTGTGCCTTTCGCCCACGGTTACGCAGCGATAGTATGAGCCGACGCGCTCAGGCGTGAAGACGAAACGCGGGGAAGAGCGAACGTCGGAAGAACGGACCGCACACCTGCAGACCGCTCTTGCTGGGAAGGCGACCGCCCACCAGGAGTGCCGCCATCACGCCGTTCGTAGCCGTGCTGCTTTCCATCTTGGTGGCCGCGCTCATCACCGGGTTCTTGGGCTATCTCGCCGGACTCGGGGGCGGGATGATCTTGAGTCCCACTTTCGTCCTGTATCTCGGGTCCTCATTCGGGGAGGCGGTCGGAGCCGCCGCGATCGGTGTGCTGGCCGCGTCGTGGACTACAGGAGCCGCGTTCACTCGCGAGCGCATCATGAGCTGGTCGCTAACCTAGTCGTGGCTGCGAGCGGTATCTTCCCCCGCCGTGTCCGGGTAGTGACGAATGCAGCTATTCGCTCGGTCCGAGGAATGAGGACATTGGGCGTGACCCTCTCACCCTCTGACCTCCCGAGGCCGTAAACGATGCTGGTTCTCGTGCTCGTTCTCGCACTCCTCGCCATCGCCGCCGGCGCGGGATTCCTCGGGAGCCTCGTGGGGCTTGGAGGTGGCATAATCCTCGCTCCAGTCCTCGTCCTCTTTTTCGGGATTCCGTTCGGCGATGCTGTCGGGGCGAGCACGGTCAGCGTTCTCGCGACGTCAACCACGGCGGGAGCGGCCTTCGTTCACAGCCGATTGACGGACCTTCGAATCGGGAACTTCCTGCAAATCGCGACCGTGCCGGGAGCCCTCATCGGCGCGACGGCGACGGTCCTGCTCGCTCATACGAGTCTCGTACCGGTGCTGCTGATCGCCCTGGGGGTCGTGCTGCTCTCCCCCTTATTGGGAGGTCTCGGCTTGCACGAGGAGGAACACGCGTCCGAAGCACCGGGGGACTCAATCTCTCAGCGCCTCCACCTTGAGGGGAGCTACTTCGGACAAGTCCGACGACGGGTAGTGCATTACCGGGCCAAGAACTCGACCGGAGCCCTCGAGGTGATGTTCGGCGCCGGTATTGTGGCAGGGCTCTTTGGTATCGGAAGCGGCGTCTTGAATGTCCTCGCGCTTGACCGGGTTCTCCGCCTCCCGATCAAGGTCGCGACTGCGACGAGCAACTTCATGATCGGCGTCACCGCGACCGCCGGGGTCGGCGTTCTCTTCCTCGGCGGGCTAGTTCTCCCGATGTTGGCCGCCCCGGTTGCGATCGGGACGACTGCGGGGGCGTACTTTGGGAGCCGGATGCTTCCGTCCCTGACGAACCGGCTCATCCGCGTGATCTTCTTCATGGTTTTGGTCTTCCTTTCGGTCGAAACGATCGTCCGTGGGGCGGTGGGCCTGTGACAGGGTCCAATACACTTACGGCCGATCTACCCACGGATCCGACGTTCTCCCCGGCGGCGTACGAGCAGGTCGCGTGGCTACTACGGAGCGGCGTGCTGGCTTTCCTTATTCTCGCCACGGCCGGAATGGTCGCTGACCTCATCCTGAACCCTTCGGAAACTCTCGCATCGCTTTTAGCGTCGAGCCCCGCGAGAGGGTTTGCATCAATCGGTGCCTTCGGGGGGTACGTTGTGGCCGGGCGCCCGGAAGCGCTCATCCTCCTCGGTATCTTCGTGATGGTCGCCGTCACGATGGGTCGGGTCTTGCTTGCGACCGCCGACTTCTTCCGCGGGGGCGAACGCGTTCTCGGGGCGATTTCGGGTGCCGTCGTCGTGCTCCTGATCGTCGGGCTGTTCGTGGTGGCACCTCTCGTCCACTGACCCGGGATTCGCCTCGAGAGGGGAGGAGGCATCGGGAGATGGGCGGGAATCTGAGGATCGGGCCGGACGTGAAGCTCGGGATCGATGCCAGTCCCGCGCGCCGACCACGCCACCGTAATCAAAGCGTGCCTTTCCAAATTGCGAGGTTAGACATCGACCACGGCGGGAGGTACGACGAGGTTCCCTGCCGAGCCGGTCAGAGCCCAATCGACGTGAGCGCGTTCATCGCTTGCTCCAGCGTCTTGTCCGGCGTGCCGGTCGCGTCGATCCGAACCCAACGAGGGGGCTGGAACATCTGCTCGAACTTCCGCTTCACTCGGACGAGGTATGGCTCGTCCTCAAAGGCGTCGCGTTGGCCCCGGGACTCGACCCGCTTGATTGCAACCTCCACGGGCGCATCCAGATACAAGACTAGGTCCGGTTCAATCGCGATGGCCCGTTCGATACGGTCCACCTCTCGCCAGGCCTCTGGGCTCAACCCAGGGTGTTGGTAGGCGAGCGACGAGTAGAACGATCGATCCTGGATGACGACGTCTCCCAGTTCGAGGGCGCGCTCGATGTGCGGGCGGAGTAACGCTCGATCGACGGTGTAACAGAGCGCGGCCGCGAACGGATCGAGCTTGCGGATGCGCGCGAACTCGGACCGGAGGAACTTGTCGGTCGGCTCTCGGAAGCTCGAGATCGAGTGACCGCGCGCGAGGAGCGGAGGAACCAGCCGGGCGGCCAGCTCTGTCTTTCCGGTACCGTCGATGCCTTCGATGACGATGTGGGTGCTGCGTTCGCTCATATTCTGTTGGCGGAGACCTCTAGAATGCGGGGATGCACGAGGTCCCGAGGTGGGTCGGACACCAAGAACAGGAACCTGTCCCGGGCCATAATACCGATTGAAAGCGAGTTTTGTCGGGGAGCACGGAAGGAGCAAACCCGTGGGTTTCCTAAGCGCTGCCTCCGGGCTAGGGTGAGGGTGGAAATAACTTCGATTTCTATAGACCGCTCAGGGACGGTCAATGATGCCCAATCGAGACCCCCTCGCGAAGATCGAGACGATTCGCGAAACGAAATCCGCGTCCAAGAGGGTCGAATTTGAAGGGGACGCCTTCGAGAAAGCATTGGCGATAGAGGTCTCCCGGCAATGCCAGCTCGGTTTCAGGGCCTGGAATCAGTCGGCAGAGTTGCTGAAAACTCTGCTGGAGAGCCTCCCAAATTCCGGGGAGGTTCCGGCTGAAACCCTCACTAAGTGCTTCGGAGAAACCCAGACCATACTGGTCTCTGCCGGAATCATTTCGCGAATACTGTGGCCCAAGCCCATGAAGAGTAGCCGTTCGGACCTCCAAAAGACGACCAGCATCGAGCGTGGCAAGCGAATGGCCGCAGGATTGCGAGTTTCCGAAAACTCCGTCCTGAATGACAATGTATTGCGAAATTCGGTTGAACACGTCGACGAACGCTTTGACGACTTCCGTGCGGCTGTCGGCACCGGCGTGCTCGATGACTTCGTGCTCGCCGTTGGTGCCTGGCCTCCCGGGATTCTTCCCTCCCATTGCGCCAGAGCGTACGACGTGCCAAATCACGAGATCTGGCTCTTCGGCAAGCACCGGGACCTCCAGGCAATTTCGGAGGCTCTTTTCGATTTGTTTGCCAGTTTTACGGTGACGATCAAGCTGGTTAGAAGCAGCACGCGCAACGTGTCGGGTTCAACATAAGCGTGACAAAACGGGCCGTCAGCTTCTGGGGTGCCCCCGGGCCCGCCGCTCATCACGTGCCGAACTTGCGCCAGTGCCCGAGCGAGTCCTCGATCGTCCGCTCGAGGGGGATGGTCGGCGAGTACCCCAAGCCCCGAAGGCGGGAGATGTCCGACCGGATCTCCTTCTCGTCGGTGGGCCGGAGCAACGCCGGGTCGGGTTCGAGAGCGAGCGGGACCCGAGAGAGGCGGAGCAGCGACTCCGCGATCGACCGGACCGAAAAACTCTGGCCGGCCCCGATGTTGATCGGTTGGGACGGCTCGCCTCGTTCGAACACGGTCCAGATGGCCCGGACGACGTCCCGCACGTCGGAGATGTCCCTCCGGACGTCGAGGTTGCCGACCCGGAGCTTCCCGGGCCGGCCCTGTCGCTCGAGCTGGGCCACGCGTTGGGCGAAGTCGTTCAGGACGTCGCCGGTCTTCCCCGGGCCGGTCGTGATGAAGAGGCGGCCGCGCACGATGCGGAGGCCGAAGTTGACGGCGTACTGGAACGAGAGCATGTCCTGACAGGCCTTTGAAACGCCGTACGGGTTCACGGGGCGGAGCAGGGCGTCCTCGCTCGTCGGAAGGCGGTCAACCGTCCCGTAGGCGGCGGCGGAGGCGGCGAGGAAGACGCCCTCACGTGGCGGGTGTCGGCGCAAGGCCTCGTATAGGTAGACGGTCCCGAGGACGTTGGTCGCGAACGTGTCGGCGGGGGACTCCCACGCTTTCCGTGCGTAGGCCTGGGCCCCGAGGTGAAAGACCGCGTCAGCGTGGGTCGACTCGACCAACTGGTCGACCCGGTCCCGGTCCTGGAGGTTGAGGGGTTCCCACTGGATGCCGGAGGGTACGGGCGGATTCCCCGCAATCTCCGTCGGCGCGAGATACGTCGCGACCACCTCGTGGCCGAGCGCCGTCGCGCTCTCGGAGAGATGACGCCCGATGAACCCCGACCCGCCGGTGATGAGCACTCGCATCCTGGACACCCTGGGTGGTACGACGGCCCACCGGGGGACGCTACGACTCCGCGTCGAACGGCGAGCTCCAGGGGCCGGGACGCTCACGTGCCGTTATAGACGTTGCTGCTCGACCGAGGAATAATCCCTCGACTACCGCGAGGAGGGCGGAGCCGCAGGTCGGTGGGCATCGCCGCTCGGAGGGAGCCGCTCGAGCCGCTTGGCAAGGAGGAGTTCCGTGAGGAAGAACCGGATGAAACGGGAGTTCTGGGTCACTTTGCTCGTACCGCTGGCGCGCGGCTCGAACTGGAACCCGACCTCGGCGATGCGCTGCCCACGAGCCATGACGAGGACGAACAGGAGGAGCTTGTATCCCCGCCACTCGGGCGGTAAGGGGCGGAAGATCTCCCGCCGGAACCCGAACAGGCCCGAGACGGGGTCGCTCACCGGTCGGGCCTCGGAGAGGAACAGCTTCGCGGTCAGCTCAGCCCCTCGAGAGATCATCCCGCGGATCCCGTCCCGGGCGCCGGCGGAGCCGCCTTCCGCATACCGACTGCCGACGACCAGCGCGGCCCCGTCCTCCAGCCGGTCGACCATCGCGGGGAGGACCTCGGGAGGGTGCTGGAGGTCCGCGTCCATCACGATCACGAACCCGCCCCTCGACTCGGCGATCCCTTGGCATTGGGCCCGGAGCGTGGTCTGCTTTCCCTCGTGCCAGAACAGCCGCAACCGAGGCTCCGAACGGGCCAGCTCCGACAGGTACTCCCGAGTGCCGTCCGTGCTGCCGTCGTCGATCACTAGGAGCTCGAACGGGGGAAGGGGAACCGCCCAGAGGCGGTTGAGGAGCTCGGGAAGGTTCGCGCGCTCGTTGAACGTGGCCAGGATGATGGAGACGACAGGGGCTCGCTCAACGGGTTCGGCCGGGAGGGGCGCCCGATCGTTCATGGTCGCGATCGCCGCTCAGTGCGGCGAGAGCACGGACCAGGTCTGGAGCCCTTCCGTCTCCAATGAGAAGTCGGTCACCCGGCCTCCTGCGTCCTGGACGGCCTTGGCGACCTTGGCGCGACGCGCGAAATCGCAGAAGAGGAGGATGTACCCCCTCCACCGGCGCCCAGGATCTTCCCGCCGATCGCTCCCGCCTCGCGAGCCCGGGTGTAGAGGGTGTCGATCTGCTCGTTCGAGATGCCTTCGGTGAACTGCTTCTTGTGCTGCCACCCCTCGTCGAGGAGCCGTCCCATCTCGTCGAGGTTCCCTCGGAGCAGCTCGTTCTTCATGTCGATCGCCAGCTGCTTGGTCGCATCCAACGCAGCCACCGTACCGACCCGCTTCTCCGAGTAGCTGCGCTGCTGACGCTCGATGATGTCGTTCGAGTAGTGGCTCGTCCCGGTGTAGCAGAGCAGGAGGCGGTAGGCGAGCTCGTTCACCACCTCGGCGTCGATCCGGAGCTGGTTCACGATCGTCTTCGTGCCCGAGAACTCCATGAAGTTGAACCCGCCGAATGCGGCCGCGTACTGGTCCTGGCGGCCTCCCTTCAGTCCCAGCTCCTCCCGTTCGATCCGGTAGGCGAGTTCGGCGACCTCGTAGGACGTCCACGGCTCGCGAAGATAGTGCTGGAACGCCCCCACGAGCGCCACGCACATCGTCGACGACGTCCCGAGCCCCGTCCCCGGAGGAGCGTCCGAGTGCAGGAACAGGCGAAGCGAGTCGTTCTTCCGACCTTCCGCGCCGTCATGGCGAAGCACCTTGAGCGCAGCCTTCACGACGTCGAGGTCGCCGTTGTACACCATGTCGGATGCGCGGCGGAAGTTGAGGGTCATGTTGTAGTCGAGCGACTCCACGGTCACCGTTCCGGCGCCGTCCGGGATCGCTTCCAACGTGACGTACGCGAACTTGTCGATCGTGCAGTTGAGGACCGCACCGCCCTTCTCTTCGGGGTAGGGCGAAACGTCCGTCCCCCCGCCGGCGAAGCTGATCCGCAGCGGAGCCTTGCTCCGGAGGATTTGCATCGGTCGCGAGACCGGGCCCCTCGCCTTAATGCTTATCTGTCTAGGGGTTCGAGAGTCGGACCCGAGGTCGGGGGGACCGCGCCACCCCTATTAGCCGGTCGGACTCGCGGCGAGGGTGACCCCACGCTACGAGAACCCCGCCCTGACCGTGGATGCGGTGTGGATCCGGTCGGGAAACGTGCTCCTGGTACGTCGTGGAAGGCCACCGTTCCGCGGCTTCTGGGCGCTTCCGGGCGGGTTCGTTGAGCTCCGCGAAACGGTCGAGGAGGCACTGGTCCGCGAGCTCCACGAGGAGACGGGGCTGGTCGGTCACCCGTTGGGGATCGTGGGAGTGTACTCCGGGCCCGACCGGGACCCCAGAAAACCTACCACGACCGTGGCATTCCTCGTCGGTGGTCGTGGAGGGAACCCCGTGGGACATGACGACGCCGCGTCCGCCGCGTGGGTCCGCCTTTCCGAGGCTCGGCCGCTCGCATTCGACCATGAGCGGATCCTGAAGGACGCGCGCCGGCTCCGCCGAACGATGGGACGGCGCCACCGACCGGCCCGCGCGGGCCTTCGCCCCCAGACCCGACCCACCTAGCTTACCCTCGGCCAGTCCCGGGACTGGGGACCCCGGGATGTCGGCCTCGAACGTGCCGATAACGGTAGCCTCTTATCGGAGCGGCCGAGTGACCTCGGCTGGGCATGCAATCCCCCGAAGAGCCGCACCAGCACCCGACCATCCTTTCGGACTTTATCCTCGGGAGTCAGGACGGGCTCGTCAACGTCCTCGGGATCCTGCTCGGACTCGTGGCCGCCAGTCTCGAACCCGGTTCCGAGGTCACGGCCCAGATCATCATCGTCGCCGGGCTCTCCGCGCTGGCCGCCGAAGCGTTGTCGATGGCCGCCGTCGCCTACACCTCCACGTACTCCCGTCTGAGGCTGTACGGATCCGAGCGCGAGCGCGAGATCCGCGAGATGCGGGAGGTACCGGAGCTCGAGCGGGAGGAGGTCCGGGTCATCCTGCGCAGCTGGGGGTTCGAAGGCGCGGACCTCGAGGATATGCTGCGCCGCATCGAGGCGAAGCCGAAGGCCTGGCTCGACCTGATGATGGCGTTCGAGCTCAACCTTTCGTACGTCCCTCCCGAAGCTCCCCGACGGAGCGCCGCCCTGGTCGGCTCCGCCACGATCCTCGGCTCCTTCGTCCCGCTCCTCCCGTTCTTCTTCAGCGAGCTCACGCTCGTGAACGCGGCGATCATCGCCACGCTCCTGAGCGCGGTGATGCTCTTTGGGATCGGCTTCTACGAGGCGCGCGTCACTTCCGGTTCGATCTGGCGGAGCGGGCTCCGCATCATGGTGATCGGACTCGCCTCAGGGTTCGCGGGGCTCGTGATCGGCCACTTCGCGGGATTGCTCTGACCGCGCGCGGGCCGACCGGCTACGACGCTCTCGTGAGGAGGCCGTGGTAGTTCGAAGGGGCGCTCGGAGGGCGCTGAAGGAACCGTCGCCGCAGGCCCCGGGTCTCATGCCGCTGGCAGGCGAAGCACCATACCACGACCTCCAAGGGGCCCGCGAGCTCGGGAGTGGCCACGTGCTCGGAATCCGGGTGGTGACACCCGCGGCTGACGCAGGGGTGGGACTGGCGCTCCGCCATCATACAGTGTAGCATGCGCATGGATGTGTATTAAACCTGACGGTTCCGGCAGGAACTGGATTCGTCGCGCCCCCGCGGGCTCGCCCCCGCCGGTCGGGCCGGCCGACGGCCCGTCCCTCTATTTCGAAAGGCCCGCCCGGGTCCTGAGGGAGTGGTAGAACCCGCCGAAGCTGGTCGCGTTCGGGGTCCGGAGCCCTTGGAGGCGCATCTGCTCGCGGACCTCCTTCGCGGACTGCCGAAGGTCGAGGGTCTTCGTGGAGTCGTACTTGTACTGGAAGGTCCCCGAAGGGCCTCGGGGGAATGGGTCCCAGTCCCGCGGCGTGGTCGGGGTGAGCTCGTGCATCCGCTTCCCCTCGGCCGGCTGGAACGCCGGCATCATCAGATGCTCCTCGGTGAGCCAGATCAGGGTCGCGTCGCGGATCGCTTGCTGCGTGGTGTCGTCCAGCGCCCCCGGGGCGACCTGGGCCTGGACCCAATCCACGAGCGCGTCGAACGTCTTCTCGGCGTTGTCCTCCAGCATCTGCAGGACCGCGAGGCGGATCGCGCTCCGGCGGAGCTGCTGGGTCCCGGTCTCGCTCAGCCGGTACTCGGCCGTGAGGCCGAGAAGGCTCTCGGAGTTGTCGGAGAGGTCTTTGAGCGCCAAGACGAACAACGGCGCGGCCGGCTCGTTGGCCGGGACGTACCAGAGCGAGAACTCCCGGCCGTTCGTCAGGAGGACGAGGGGGACCTTCGCACTCTTCGCGGCATCCACGATCGCCGCTGGCTCGGTGACGTTGGCGGTGCGTTCTCGGACGTCGAGGAACAGTCCGGGCTTCCCCTCAGCGTTCAGGAGCGCGTAATCGATGTGCCCGCCCTCGATCGAGGACGGGAAGTCAAAAAAGACGGCTTTCTTGTCGTGCGGGTCCCACCCGAGCGCGACGAGGAACGGATTCACGATCCAGTGGCGGATCTGCTGCTCGGTGACGTCCTGAACGTCGCGGAGCACTTCTCCAGCGACTTGAGCGAAATCGGCGAGCCTGCGACTGAGGTCGACTGCTTCCATCGAGGGGACCAATGGAGCGGGGCGCGTTTAAAATTACCCTCAGGCGGCCCGCCGCGTTTTCCTAAGACGGGCCGCCTCTTCTGCGAGGAATGGCTCCACGGGAAGTAACGGTCTCTCCAATCCCTCATAGGGCGGCAGACCGAGCATGTCCGAAAGGAGCCACTTGACCTCGTAGACGTAGAGGAGCGTCGAGCCGAGGTGCTCGAGCAGCCAGGAGAGCCGAATCGCGCCGGGTCCGGACAGGGTGAAGTACTTCGGCGGCAGCCCGAGCGCCTGGAACATGGTGTCCGTAAGGTCGCGGTACCGCCACCGCCGCGGCCCCCCGACGGCGACGTTGCGCCGTTCGGCCCGGGCCGCCTCTACGCGGACGATCCGGGCGAGGTCCGGGGCGGCGAGCGGGCTGATGTGGTACTCTCCGTCCCCGAACATCGGGAAGCGATGGTAGCGGGACATCGTCCGAAGCATCACGGTTACGAGTTTGTCTCGGGGAGCGAACAGCATCGTAGGCCGGACGATGGCGTAGGAGAGGCCGCTGTGCTCGATGGCCCGGTCGACCTCGCGCTTGAGCCCCATGTACGGATAGTCCCGTTCGAGCGAGGCGGGCGAGTCCGGGACGCTGATATGCACGAACCGTGGCACTCCGACTCGGTCAGCGGTCGCTACGAGCCGGAGCAGGCCGTCGGTGAGCGGCCGGAAGCGTCGGTCGTGACCCGGCCGGTACCACGCTACGTTGATGACGAGGTCCATGCCCCGAAGCAGAGGGGCCCAGTCCGCGACCGTGGCGATGTCGGCGCTTACGAACTCGACGCCCGCGGCCGTCTCCTCCGGGGACGTGTGACGGTGGAGGGAGACGATATGCCAGTCAGGACTGAACTCGGCACGGATGTGACGTCCCACGAGACCGGTTCCGCCGCCTACGAGGAGGAGGCGCGGCCGGGAAGGTCCGTCGGTCATGCTCGCGCGGACGGCGCAACGGACGGCAAAGCCGTCCCGGACACCGGAGGAACGGTCGGAGCGAAGACGGCGTGCCACGCCTCGACGACGTGAGGGGTCACGTCCGAGATCCGGATCGGTGTTCCCACCTCGCGGGACAGCGAGGTCATGACCGAGCCCGGGAACCCGCAGGGGCGGAATCGCTCGAACGCCTCAAGGTCGGGGTCCACGTTGAGCGCGAAGCCGTGGAACGTCACCCAGTGGTCCACGGCGATCCCCACCGAGGCGATCTTCCGTTCCCCCGCGACCCAGACTCCCCGGCGGCCGTGGACATGGCCGGCGCGGACCCCGAACGGAGCGAGCGACCGAGCGACGACTTCCTCCACGTCGTGGACGAACTGTCGTACGTCCCGGCCGCGCGGCTCGAGGTCGACGATCGGATATCCCACCAGCTGGCCCGGCCCGTGGTACGTGGCCCGCCCTCCGCGCTCGACGCTCACGGTGGGCAGGCCGGAGGTCGCTGCGAGCCCGTCGTCCCCCTCGACCCCGACCGTCACCACCGGCGGGTGTTCCACGAGGATCAGCGTGTCGGGGATCGCGCCGCCGCGGCGGGCCTGGACCATGGAGCGCATCGCTTCGAGCGCCTCCGAGTACTCCCGCTCGCCCCACTCAACGACCGCCGGCATCGAACCTCCGACGGGCGATGTGCATCGGCTCCCCGAGCCAGACGAGCGCGGCCTCTTGCAATGTCTCGGAGAACGTCGGATGAGGGTGGATCGTCATGGCCACGTCTCGGACCGTCGCCCCCATCTCGATCGCGAGGGCCGCCTCGGCGATGAACTCCCCAACGCTCATCCCGGCCGCATGAACCCCGAGGAGGAGACCGGTCTTGTCGTCGCCCACGACCTTGACCCAGCCCTGGACCGCGTGGTTGGCCTGGGCCCGGCCGAGCGCCACGTACGGGAACCGGGCCTCTCGGGCCACGAACCCGCGGGCCTCGGCGTCCGTCTTCGTCAGGCCCACGGTCGCGAGCTCGGGAGTGGTGAAGACGACGGACGGCATCGCCTGGAACTGGAACCGGGTCGGTCGCCCCGCGGCCGCTTCGGCGGCGACCACTCCCTCGCGGTACGCCTTGTGGGCGAGCATCGGAGGACGCGCGACGTCCCCGACCGCAAAGATGTGGGGCTGGTTCGTGCGCATCTGGTCATCGACCGTGATGAACCCCGTCTTGGGGTCGAAGGCGACACCGGCCTCTTCGAGCCCGAGCTCCTGCGTCCGGGGACGCTTGCCGACCGTGACGAAGAGTCGCTCAGCCGAGAGCTCCTCCCGACCGGCCCCTCCCTCGACCGTCATGGTGAGGGTCGACGGCTCGCGACGCAAGGAGACCGCCCGGGTGCCCACGCGGACCTTGATGCCGAGCCGCTCGAGCGAGCCGGTCAGTTCGCGAGCCAGGTCTGGCTCGAGACCCGGCAAGAGTTGGGGCATCATCTCGACGATCGTGACCTCGACGCCCACGCGGGCCAGGAACTCCCCGAGCTCGCATCCCGAGACCCCGCCCCCGAGGATCAGCATCGACCGGGGGAGGGTCTTCAGCGACAGGAGGTCCCATGCATTGACCACCCGTTCCCCGTCGATCTCGAACCCGGGGATTGTGGTGTGCAACGCGCCCGCCGCAACGATCGCCTGCTCGAAGTCGATCCGTTCGTGACCGCCATCGGGAGCCGTGACGTCCGCCGACTTCGGCCCGGTGAACTTCGCCGTGCCCACGAGGACAGAGGCCCCCGCGGACTTGAGCAGGGAGGCCACGCCCTGCCGTTCCTTCGAGACCACCTCGTCCTTCCAGCGCATCGCCTGGACGAGGTCGAACCTAGGGTCCGTGGCGGTGACCCCCACCTCGGGGCCCTCGGTCCGAAGGGAGTGGTAGAGGAGAGAGGCGTGGATCAGCGCTTTCGAGGGGATGCACCCGCGATTGAGGCACTCTCCGCCGAGCTCCTGCCGCTCGACGACCAGCGCCTTCCGACCGAGCTGGCCGAGCCGGATCGCGGCCATGTACCCACCGGGCCCCCCGCCCACCACGAGCACCTCGGTCGAACGTGAGAAAGTTCCCGCCATCGGTTCCTCCGCTAGCCCCCGGTCCCGGCGGGGGCGTAGGACCGTGAGGCATAGACGTCTTCGGTGACCGACGCGGGAGCCGGCGGAGGAGTGGCTCCAGCCTGCTCGACCGCCGCTTGGACTTCCCGCTCGGCGTCGCGGGCCCATCGGGTACGCTCTTCTTCGGTCAGCAGCCCCTGGGCCTGCAGCCAGGACCGGAGCCGTGCCACCGGGTCAAGGCGCGCGGCGCGGGCCATCCAGTCGGACGGCTGGTAGCGGTCGGGGTCTTCGATCTCGGAGCGGGGGGTCATTCGGTACAGGAGGAACTCGAGGAGCACCGGACCCCCGCCGCCGCGAGCTTCCTTCAGGGCGGTAGAGAGCGCACGGAAGCTCGCGACGAAGTCCGTGCCGTCCACCTGTCGGCCGGGAAGACCATACGCGCCCGCCTTCGAAGCGAGCGACGCGACCGCGGTCTGACGGGAGACCGGGAGCGAGATGGCCCACTGGTTGTTCACGCAGCAGAAGACGACCGGCACGTGGAAGACCCCGGCGAAGTTGAGTCCCGCATGGAAGTCGTTCGAGCTGGTCGCACCGTCCCCGAAGAAGACGAGCGTCGCAGCGGATTCCCCGCGGAGCTTCTGCGCGTAGGCTACGCCCACCCCATGCGTGATCTGCGTGCCGATCACCGAGGAGACCGAGACGTAGTGGACCTCTCGCGCCGTCGGGTGGCCGGGGACGTTCCGTCCGAGCGCTGGGTCCTTCGCGTCCGTGAAGATATGGTGGACGTACGCCGAAAGGGGGTGTCCCCGCACGAGGGCGACCAGCTGTTCTCGGAGCCCGGGGACGACCCAGTCATCCTGGGCGGAAGCCATTCCCGCTGCGACGTTGACCGCTTCGTGGCCGGGAGCCGTACCTAGGAATTCGACCCGACCCTGTTGCTGAAGGGCCCGCAGTTCCGCGTCGAGCGCCCGTCCGAGGACCATCCAGCGGTAGGCGGATCGAAGGAGCTTCGACCAACCGGGTCCTAGAGCCTCCTCGACGGCGGCCGGGTCATAGGGGAGTGGTTCGACCGGGACCGGGGAGGTCATGCGAGCTCGGCGAAGAGCTGGTGCGGGTCTTCGAGGTACGACTTGACCTTCGCCACGAACTGCGCTCCCTCGAACCCGTCCACTACCCGGTGGTCGAGCGAGATGGAGAGGTTCATCATGTCGGCCGGCCCGATCGACCCGTCCGCCCGGTACACGGGCCGCCGCTGGATCTTGTGGACCCCGAGGATCGCGACCTCGGGGTAGTTGAGGATAGGCGTCGCGAGCAGCCCTCCCAGGGCCCCGAGGCTCGTGATCGTGAAGGTGCTGCCGGTGAGCTCAGCGCGGGACAGCGTGCCCGCACGACCCCGTTCGGCGAGGTCCTGTATCTCGCGGGAGAGCCCGACAACGCTCTTCCGGTCGGCGTTCCGAACGACCGGAACGATGAGGCCGTCGGGGGTGGCGGTGGCGATCCCGATGTGGTAGCTGGACCGGACAAGGAGCTCTTCCCGGGCGTCGTCCACCGTCGCGTTCAGGCGAGGGTACGCCTTCAATCCCGCTACGACCGCCTTGATGATGAACGGCAGGTAGCTCAGCCGCACGCCCTGTTTCTCGACGTGCTTCGCCATCCGGTCGCGAAGGGTGACGAGCTCGCTCATGTCGACCTCCTCGACGTAGGTGTAGTGAGCCGCCCGGTGGCGGGATTCGGTCATGTGCTCGGCGATGACCCGACGGATCCCGCGGATCGGGACGCGCTCGAGAACGTCGTCGGCTTCGGGAGCGGCGGCTCGGGTCGCCGGCGCGGGAGAAGGCGCCGACACTGCCGGGGCGGAGAGGGCGGGCCACATCGGAGAGGAGGTGGCCTCACCCGGACCGGACTTGGCGGCATCCAGGTCCGGGTCGGTGATGCGGCCGCCCGGACCGGTCCCCCGGACTTTGGTAAGGTCCAGCCCGAGCTCAGACGCGCGGCGCCGGACGAACGGTGAGGCGAGGACGGGAGACGAAGGGGAGGGGAGCGGGTTTCCTTCCACGGCTTTCGGAGAGGGGGTAGTCGGCTCGGCGCGGGGCGGCACGTTTGCCACTGCAGCCATAGGTGCCCCGGCGGGAGCCGACCCGGCGGTTCCCTCTGTTTCGAGGGTGATGAGGAGGCCTCCCACCTTGACCTTCTCCCCGACCTGGGCGTGGACGCTGAGCACGCGGCCGGCCTTCGGGGACGGGATCTCGACGTTGGCCTTGTCGGTAAGCACGCTCACGAGCGGCTCATCCTCGCGGACCGCGGCGCCGACGTTGACGAACCAACGGACCACCTCGCCTTCGGCCACGCCTTCCCCGAGATCAGGAAGCCGAAACTCGAACTTCATGGGAAGCTCCTAGCTCGCCCGGACCGCGTTCCTCGCGGCGTAGGCGATCCGGTCGGCGTTCGGGAGGTAGAGGTTCTCCAGGGCGTAGGGGAACGGGGTGTCGAAGCCGGTGACCCGGACGATCGGCGCTTTGAGCGAGTAGAGGGCCTTTTCCGCCAAGACGGCGGCCAGTTCCGCTCCGAAGCCGCAGAACCGAGCCGCCTCATGGACGATCACCGCGCGGCCGGTCTTTTCGACCGACGCGACCACGGTCGGTTCGTCGAGCGGCACGAGCGAACGCAGGTCGACCACTTCGGCGGAGACCCCATCGCGCGCGAGCGTCTCCGCCGCCTCGGCGGCCTGCGGCACCATCGCGCCGTAGGCGAACAGGGAGACATCGGAGCCTTCCCGCACGAGTCGAGCGCGACCGAACGGGACCCGCTCGACTCCCTCAGGGACTTCGCCGGTCAAGGACCGGTAGATCCGCTTGGGCTCGAGGAACAGGACGGGGTCTTCATCGTCGATCGCGCTGAAGAGGAGGCCCCGGGCGTCCGCGGGGGTCGACGGGACGACGACCTTGATCCCGGCGGTGTGGCAGAAGTACGCCTCGGTGCTTTGCGAGTGGTAAAGCCCGCCCTTGATGCCGCCTCCGTACGGGGTCCGGATCACAACGTGGGCCGGGTACTGGCCGGCCGACCGGTACCGGAACTTGGCGAGCTCGCTGACGATCTGGTCGAAGGCGGGATAGATGAAGTCCATGAACTGGATCTCGGCCACCGGTTTGAGACCGTAGAGGGCCATCCCGATCGCAGCTCCGATGATGCCCGTCTCCGAGAGCGGGGTGTCGATCACCCGGTCCGCGCCGAACTCCTTGATGAGCCCCTCGGTGGCCCGGAACACACCTCCGTTCACTCCGACGTCCTCGCCGAGGATCAGGACGTTCGGGTCCTGGCGCATTGCGTCGTGCAGGGTCCGGTTGATCGCTTGGACGATGTTCAGTTCGGTCACGGCTTGAACGCTCCTTCCCGCATGCGGGCGTCGTAGTCGGCTCGTTCCTCGGCCAGGCGAGGGCTCAGGTGCGAAAAGACGTCGTCAAAGATCGACCGGGGGTCCAGCGGCTTTGCCCGCTCGGATGCCTCGAACGTCCGAGAGACATGCGCTCGGACCTCTTCCCAGAGCTTCTGGTCCGCCACCTCGTCCCATTGGCCCGAGGCGACGAGCTCGGCCTTGAGCCGGCCGAGGGGGTCACGCGCCTTTGCGGCCGAGAGTTCGAGGTCGGTCTGGTACCGCTTCGGGTCGTCGGAGGTCGAGTGGGGCCCGAAACGATAGACCTCGGCCTCGATCATCGTCGGGCCATGGCCCGCCACGGCACGCGCTCGCGCGTCCCGGACCGCGCGGTACACGGCGCGGATATCGTTCCCGTCCACCTGGATCCCCGGGATCCCGTAGGCCGCGGCCTTCTCGGCCAGGGTGGCGCTCATCGTCTGCCGCTTTCGGGGCATCGAGATCGCCCACTGGTTGTTCTGACAGAAGAAGATGGAAGGACATCGGAACACTCCGGCGAGGTTGAGCCCCGCATGGAAGTCGTTCGAGCTGGTCGCTCCATCGCCGAAGAAGGCGATCGTGACGATCGGGTCCTTGCGCCGTTGGGCCGCCATCGCCACCCCGACGGCCTGGGTGATCTGCGTCCCGATCGGGCTCGAGGCGACGACGAAGTTCTTGTCGCGAAAGCCGAAATGGTTCGGCATCTGGCGGCCTCGGATTGAGTCGTCGGCGTTCCCGAGGAGCTGGTCGAAGATCGCCTTCAGGGAAACCCCGCGGGCAAGGGCCACCGCCATCTCCCGATACGCGGGGAAGACCCAGTCCTCCGGAGACAGGGCACGGCTCGCACCGACCTGGGCGGCCTCTTGCCCCATGAGGGGAGCATAGAACCCGATGCGGCCTTGTCGCTGGAGCATCAGGCAGCGCTCGTCGGCGGCACGGGCCAGGACCATCAGACGGTAGGCGTCCCGAAGGCCGTCTTCGGAGAAGTCCGAATCCTCGGCCATCGTCGGCGCCGTTGAGGGCGTGCGCGGCTCGACCATGACGTTACTAGGACGCCGCGACAGACCCCCGTGATATAAGCGTGAGGATGACAAATCGACGGGACTTCCGGCGGAGGTCAGCGGCCTAGCGGCGCCGGCGTCCTCGCTCGGGGCGCCATCCGCGGTCCTGGCGCTGGGGCGGCCCCCGCTGCGACCGGTGCTGAGCTCCCGATGGGAGCATGGCGCGACGGGCCGGCGCCGGCGCGTCGTAGGAAAAGCCCGGGATCCGCGCTCGGTTGATCTTCATCCCGATCAGCCTCTCGATGCGGGCGAAGTCCTGCTCTTCCTCGGGCATGACCAGTGTGTAGGCATCCCCCCGCTGCTGGGCCCGAGCCGTGCGGCCGACCCGGTGGATGTACGTCTCCGGCTCGTGCGGAACGTCAAAGTTGACGACATGGCTCACGTCCTTGACGTCCACGCCTCGTGCGGCGATGTCCGTGGCAACGAGGACGCGGTACTCCCCGGTTCGGAACCCCTCGAGAGCTCGGACCCGTTGGCTCTGGCTTCGATTGCCGTGGATGACCGCCGCGTTGATCTTTCGGTACAGGAGCTGCCGGACCAGGTTGTCGGCTCGGTGCTTGGTCCGCGCGAAGACAAGGACGCTCGTCATCATTTCGTCCTTAAGGAGCTCGCTGAGCATGTCGGTCTTCAGGTGCGAGGGAACCGGGAGGGCCAAGTGGGTCACTCCCACCGCGGCCACGGTTCGCTCCTCGACCTGGATCATCTTGGGGTCGCGCAGGAACTCGCGGGAGAGCCTCACGATCTCCGGGGGCATCGTGGCCGAGAAAAGCATCGTTTGGCGGGTCCGGGGGAGACGCTGCAGGATCCTTCGGACATCGGGCAAGAACCCCATGTCCAGCATCCGGTCCCCCTCGTCGAGGACCAGAATCTTTAGCGCCTGGAAGTTCACGTAGCCGCGGCTCATGTGATCGAGGAGGCGGCCCGGGGTCGCTATGATGATCTCCGCTCCGCCGCGCAACGCGCGCTCCTGGTCGCCCATTCCGACGCCCCCATACACCGCCGTCCCTCGGAGGTGGGTGTGCCCCGCGAGCTTCCTCAGGAACTCCTGGGCCTGGAGCGCCAGCTCTCGGGTCGGCGTCAAGATGAGCGCGTACGTCCGTCCCGGCGGTTCGTCCAGCAGCCGTTCGAGGACCGGCAGAAGGAACGCGGCCGTCTTCCCGGTACCGGTTTGAGCGGTGCCTATGATATCTCGCCCTAGGACCGCGTGCGGGATCGTGTCCCGCTGAATCGGCGTCGGTGTCGTGTACCCGATCTCCTGGATCCCGCGCCGCAGTTTCGAGTGGAGGGGAAGGTCCTCAAAAGTCCCGTCACCGCTATGCGAGGCCTTGGTCGGGGCAGGGGTTGGGTCCGGCATCGGTTGCTCTAGGTGCGGGCCCAGCCCCTCGGGACCATAAGAGAGCCCCTATGGTTGGTCCCCGAGATTCGGGGGGCTGAGTGCCACCGGCGCCCCCCATCATCCCCCAAAGTAGACCCGTACACAGCCTCATGTCAAAGCAGCTCACGGAGGGGTCTCTAGGGAGGTTAAAATATGGAAACTATGTGCGAATATAGATGGCAGCTGCGGGTACGGTGTCGCCGCCTCCCGAGGCGATGCGACGCGGGGTAAGTCGGGGCGTCTTCGTTGCGACGGTGGTCATCGTCGCGATCATCGCCTTGGCTGGAGGAATGTATGTCGGAAAGACGGTGCTCGGCTCGAGCAGTTCTTCGTCGTCGTCCCCCTACCTGGTGGTAGGAACGAACGTTCCGTTCCCACCCTTCGAGAGCTACAACAACTCGACCGGAACCTACGTCGGGTTCGACATGAACTTCTCGCAGATGATCGCGAATGCGCTTCACCGAACTCTCGTCATCGACAATTACGCGGACTTCGGGATTCTGCTCTCGGACGTGGGAGCGGGCGTAATCGACATGGCCGCATCTTCGATAACCGAATCGGGCGCGGTCGGCGCCCAACGCAACTCAACCATGGCCTTCTCGATTCCCTACTACGACGCGAACCAAGCCATACTCGTGAAGGCGGGGAGCTCGTTCACCTGCCCGTCGGTAAGTGCCGGTGGATGTGGCGTGGCACAGCTCGCGGACCTCACGATTGGCGTCCAGAGCGGCACTTCGAGCCTCTTCTGGTGCCAGTCGTACCTGATCCCCAATGAGACGAAGCACGGTAGTGTGGAACAGTTCACGACGGTCGACACGGAAATCAACCTACTGATCACGGGTTCTCTCAACGCGGTCATGATCGACCTTGGCCCGGCCACCGCGATCGCGGCCTCCAACCCCAGTTCGATCGTCCTTGCGGGCGAGGTGCTGACGAACGAGCTATACGGATTCGCGGTCGCACATGGAGACCCCGAGCACATCCTCCCGACGATCAACAGCGTGATTACGCAGTCGGAGCAGAACGGGACGTACGACAAGTTGATCCACGAGTGGTTCGGATAAGCCGCGCCGGAAGGGTCTCCTTCGGAGGCACCGTGGTCGGCAACACGCGGAGCGGCCGCTCTGACGTCGGGTCGCGGAATACCCGTCGTTAGAGGGCGGTGCGGCGAGTCCCGCGACCCGTGACCGACGGTGCCTCGCCCCTCCCAACCCCTTCCCCCATTCCCCGCGAGACGAGGTGGCACGCGGCGCTGCGCAGGATCTTCGCTTGGTCTATCTGGTCCCGCGTCGTCTACGGCGTAGCGGGTGTAGTCTTCGGTGTCCTGCTGATCCTGGAACTCGGCTATCTTGGCCTCTACCACCTATCGTACGCCCTCTCTGTCCTGAATCCGTTGTACCAGGCGTTTTGGGTCTCGCTCGAGGTCGTGGCGGTCATCCTCCCCGTCGGATTCGGTCTCGGCTTCGTAATTGGGTGGGCTCGGACGACCCGATACGTAATCCTACGAGGACTCGGGTCGGCATACGTCGACTTCTTCCGGAGCATGCCCCCACTTGCGCTCATCTTCTTCTTCTCCCTCATCGCCGGGCTTGAGCTCCGGGGCTCGGGTGTCAACCCGTACGAGATCCGCAACCTCTCCCTTTGGATGGGGGTGGTCGCACTGGCCCTCCATACGGCCGCTTACCAAGCGGAGATCATGCGTGCCGGAATTCTGTCGGTTCCCGCCGGGCAGACCGAGGCGGCCGACGCCGTAGGTATCTCACGTATTCGGACGATGTTCGTGGTCGTCCTTCCCCAGGCGTTCCGGCTGTCCCTGCCCGCTCTGGGCAACGAGTTCTCCTCCTCCATCAAGGACACGTCGTTGCTCAACGCGATCGGCTGGATGGAGCTCAGCGGGATGGCTCTCAACCTGACGTCAACGTCGTACACGAGTCACTACATCTACGCGTCGCTCGTCATTTGGTTCGAGGCGGCCATCCTCTACTTCATTCTGACCTACATCGTCACAAGGGCCGTCCGGGGAATTGAGGATCTCTACAAGGTCCCAGGTTTGGAGGTAGCAAGGTAATGAGCGCAATTCGAGTCCGGGGAATCCGCAAGGCGTTCGGCGACCTCGAGGTCCTGCGAGGGGTCGACCTGGACGTGAACCCAGCTGAAGTGGTCTGCATCGTAGGGCCGTCGGGGTCGGGCAAGTCGACTCTCCTGCGCTGCATCAACCTGCTCGTCACCCCCGATGAGGGAGAGGTCTATCTCGGAGACGTGGAGCTGACCAACCCCCACATTCGTCCCGAGTGGGTTCGTCAGCAGGTCGGCATGGTCTTTCAGCAATTCAACCTGTTCACGCATCTTACCGTCAAGAAGAACGTGACGCTGGCCCTCCGGCACGTCAAGCATCACAAGCGGCGGGACGCCGAGAAGATCGCGATCTCCCAACTCACTCGCGTCGGGCTCGCGGACAAGCTCAATGCGTATCCCGCCCAGCTCTCGGGCGGCCAGCAGCAACGGGTGGCGATCGCACGGGCCCTCGCGATGGACCCGAAAGCGATCCTTTTTGACGAGCCCACTTCGGCCCTGGACCCGGAGTCGATTCAGGACGTCCTCACGGTGATGCGTCGCCTGGGTGAGGACGGCATGACGATGGTCGTGGTGACCCACGAGATGGGGTTCGCGAAGGAGGTTGCGGACCGGGTCGTGTTCTTCGATGCGGGTCGGATTCTGGAGGAGGGAACTCCGGAGGATATGTTCGACCGGGCTGGTCACGAACGTACCCAGTCGTTCATGAAGAAGATCTTGAGGTAGGCAGAGATGGAACGACCCGAAGAGTGGATGCAGTCGAGCGGCCCCCCTCCCCCCGGCGACGCGCCGCCGGCTCGCCGTACGACCGGGCCCCTTCCGCCTCCGCGGGTCCGACCATCGGGGGCTTCGCGAGCGCTTTCCGCGATTCGGGTCCGGGTGTTCTCGCGCTCTTCGGGGTACATCGCGATCGGTCTCGCGTGCGCCGCAGCCATCTTCTTCCTCCTGGGAGCGTTGGGCTACTATAGCATCCCGTTCATCATCCAGCACCTGCCCTCCGGCTATGGTCCACTGATTCTCTCCCTCGAATTCACGACCTTTAGCTACGTCCTGGGGATGGGAGTAGCCTTCGGCCTCGGTTTGGTCCGAGCCCATCCGCCCAAGTTGGAGAAGCGTCACCCCCGGGCGAAGCGGGGTCGCGGTCGGTTCTCCTTCCTCTGGCGGTGGCCGCTCTACGGGTTTGCCACCGGATACGTGTCAGTGGTGCGAGGCACTCCCTTCCTCGTCCAGATGTTCATCGTCCTGTTCGCGGTCACAACCCTCTATCCAAGCTTCACGATCCTGGGATGGAACCAGTTCTACTGGTGCGGCCTCATCGCTCTTCTCATCAACACGATCGGGTATCAGGCGGAAGTCTTCCGAGGCGGCATCCAATCGGTCGAGGCCGGTCAGATCGAGGGCGCCAGGGCGATGGGTCTCACCAAGACCCAGACCTTCTTCCGCGTGACCCTGCCCCAGACGTTCCGACTGATCACCCTCCCCCTGACGAACGAGTGGATTAGCAATTTCAAGACGGCAGTAATCCTGAGCTACATCTCCATCGATGAGGTGTACTTCTGGGCAAAGAACGACATTGGGATTGCATACTCGCGCTACATCGAGGCCTTCGTCATGCTGACGATCTTCTACCTCTTGGTGAACGTCACGTTGAGCCGAGTCGTGACCTACGTGGAGAAGGTCCGGCGTATCCCGGGCCTCGGGACGCCTCTACCCGAGGTGAGCTACACAAAACGCCTCCTGGGAACGAATCGGCTTACGCCGTTGGGTGGTTCGGGGGGTCCTCCCACCTTGAAGGCCGCGCCTTCTGCCACGAGCAGCACACCCGCGGTCGGCCAGGAGAACGGGCCGTTGCCCGTGGGCGCACCGAGTACGGACAGCTGACCCGCATCGGGGAACGTCACGGGTCCCGGTTGCCGGGCTCCATTACTAAGTATTGGACCTTGGATATCGCTCGATGTGAGTCTCGCGGCACCGGTCAGAAAGTAGACCCCGCTGCTCCATGCGGTGGCCCACGCCGGAGGACCGCTCACTGTTGCAAGGTGCGGGCGTTCCGCGTTGGGTTCCCAAGCTGCCGGAGGGACTGGGTCGGGGCCACCGCGAAGGAGGATGTACTACCGTCCGCCTTTCCGGTACGGCAGACGCCCTCAGCCGAAGGGAGGGGGCATGTCGACAGAGACCGAGACCACTGCCCACGGTTCCCCACGATCGGGTCGAACCGGGATGTCGTGGAGGCTCGCTGCGGTGGTGTTGGTCTCAGTGGTCGTCGTCGTCGGGGGCGTCGGTTACGTAGTGTTGAGCGCGGTCTCCGGAAGCGGGACCAAGACAGTCAGCACCTGTTCTCCCCCGTCGCCCTGCTATCCTCAGGGGCTTCCGGTCGAAGTGATCTTGTTCGTTCCTTACGCGACCGGCTGGCTTACCCAGGGCATGGAGAGCACGGGGCAGGGGGTGGCTCTCCCGGCCTCCGTCTCAGCGACCGGCGGCGAAGCCGTTTCTCTGTACGAGATTTCCTGGGGTGATGGCTCGAGCTACATCGGGGCTAGCCCGAACGCCAGCCATGCGTACTCTGGTCTGGGCTCGTACGTTCTGAGCGCTCGGGCGCTCGTGGGGTCGTCTTGGTACAATGGCACCAACTACCTCTTCCCAATCCTCGTGATTCCGAGTTACCAGACGACGGCGTCGGGTGACTACCCCACGGTCACGACGACGCTCACCAACGGCACCTCGGCGCCCTTCCAGTTCGGCTGGCTTGAGGGCTCCGGGTCCGTAAGAGTTTCGGCCACGTACACGGCCAACTCCACGGCCGCGGGTTGGATCGATCACGCGCCGACGCTCACCTCGACCGGTGGGAAGCAATCCAACCTTACGTCCACCCCCACCCGCGTGTCGGCCTCCTACGCGTTCAACGCCGCGGGTCTCTACTACATCACGATGGTAGGAGCGATCACCGCACCGACCGGGACGATCTACCAGAACTATACCTGGACAGTCTACGTCTCACCCGCTGGCGTACCAGCGAGATGTGGAGGATGCTCCACCAGTTTACCCTCCGCGGTGAGTCCGCACTCCGGTCAGATCATCTACCAGGAGGTCGCCCCGGGCGGCGCCACCTCCGAGGACCCCTCGGTGGCCTACGATACCATCAGTGCCGAGCCGATCTACAACATCTACCAGACGCTCGTGCAGTACAACGGGAGTAGCACGGCTTCGTTCTTGCCCGTCCTCTCCCTGTGCGTGCCCGGGCCGGGCTGCCAAGCGGCCTATGGGACATCGCTGATCGTCAGCAACAAGACCACGGGGAACCCCCAGTACTTCACCTTCCCGATCGACAAGGCCGCCCGGTTCTACGACTCGTCAACCGGAGTTGGCTGGCCCGTCTATCCGTCCGATGTCTACTTCACGATGGCCCGTGCGTGCGCCTTCGCCGACCTCCCGGGGTTCGGCGCTCAGCCCGGCTGGATGCAGTGCCAGGCGCTCTTGCCGGGGTCGGCGCAGTCGAACGCCAAGTGGGACAGCGCGATCCACACTCCCTACAACAACACGCCGCTGAACGTCCTCTCATCGATGTTGATCAACGACAGCACGTACTGCCCGGAGGCGGTGATGGCGGCTTCGAACGGCTGCATCACCTTCAACGCTTCGGGGGGTAACCAGGCTTGGCCGTTCTTTCTGGAGCTGGTCTCCGACCCGATGGGTTCGGGAATCGAACCGTGCGGTTGGTTCACCTACCAAGGCGCCGGGGTTCCGGGCTTCGCCGGCACGAACACGAAGGACGGGGATGGGCCTTGCCATCTCCCCGGCCCGACGGGCTCAACATACACGTCCACCAATGATTCGACCTATCAGGCGTGGGTCAAGGGGCTCTCCCCGACCTACTGGGACTCCTTCGAGGAGCTCGCGCTGAACACGCCGGGGATCCAGCCGAACGTCCGGTGGAACATGGTCGGGTCGGGGCCGTACTACCTGACCAATCAGCCGTTCTCGCAGTCGGTCGGCTACACGCTCAAGCAGAACCCGGACTACGCGCAGCCGACGGGCTGCAAGGGCGTCAACTGTGAGCCCCTGCCCGGACCGAGCCACTACGCGGTTAATGTCACCGTCGTCTACCAGTCGACCGATACGATTGGGATCGAGCAGTACAAGGCCGGGCAGACCGATTTTGCCACGATCCTGCCCGGCGAGACCCAGCAGACGATCTCGTTGATCCGAGAGGGTAAGATCGGCGCGATGGCTATCCCGACACTGAACGTCTACCTCCTGGCGTTCGCCCTGGAGTTTAGTGTGCCCGCAGCGAAGGCGTACGATCCCAATCCCCTGAACGTTCCAGGCGACTTCTTCAACTACGTCGGGCTGCGAGAGTTCCTCGTCAACGCGTTCCCGTACGCCACCGTAGAAAACACGATCTTCACGACGGACGGGTTCCAGTATGGCACCGACTACGGTGGAGCGATCCCGCAGTACATGGGCAACTACTACCCGACGAACATCAGCTGGCCCACCGGCGACCCCGTGGCGGATCCGAGCGTGAACGGGAGCGCGGCGTGGTGGTGGGCGCAGACGACCACCGTGGGTGGTCTGTACTATGACCCCGAGCTCGCAGCGTGCACGACGAGTTCGCCGTGCCAGTTCGGGATCATTGGCCAGCGGGGGGCGACGACCGTGGACACGATGCTCCAGGACTACCTGCCCTACATCGGCCAGATCTCGGGCGGACGGCTCGCTCCGAACACGTTCGACGGTTGTCTTTGCCAGTTGGTGGTGTACGGGCTCTCGCCGCTGCCGGGTCAGTCGGCGCAGCCATTCTACAGCTCAGGATGGGCGCCGGACTACCCTGACCCGACCGACTACATGGCTCCGCTGTACTACCCGAACGCGACCTACACCCTCAGCAACGCGGTCCAGCAGGGCCTCAGTCTGTGGACGTGCACCGCGGGTGATGGGGCCCCGACGGGCATGCCGACCACCGGCAACTCGATGGCGGCCCTGGTCTTCTGGGCCCACCAGGCGGGAATCCCGCAGGCCTGCCAGGGCAATGCCTACGCGGCCATGGAATGGGGTATGAGCACCGCCGCGTCGATGTCGGTCGGCCCGATGCGGGTGCTGATGTACAACCTCGTCGAGCACATCGCAAATGGCCTGGCCCTTTACGTCTACTACGACCAGGAGAACGAGATCACGACGTACGCGGCTTGGATCAACCCGATGACGGTCAGCACCAACCCGATGATTGGCGGCGCCGGAGACAGCCTTTGGTACCTGGTGAATGGGAACGGTGTGCTGAACGTATAGCCCGCTCAGCCCGCAAGGCCGGGCGCCCCGGTTCACTGAGGCCGGGATGGATCCCATGGCCGGAAAGGCTCAAGTGGCAGCAGATTTCCTGACGGTGGGGCCCGTAGCTTAGTTTGACCCCCGTTTTCCTCGGGCCATACTTGATTTACAACGTTGGTCACGACCACGATCCGTCCAACCCTGGTCAGCCTGGTCCCTGCCAACCCGCCACTCTCTCGTCCGAGCCGTCACTGGGCTCATTGCACAGTTTAGCTGGGGCGCTGAAAAACGGTTACCAAGGGTCTTTATCGCAGGAGCTTGTCCGCCGCGCAATGGGCTTCGGTCGAGCGGCCTCCGCCTCGACCGTCGGGCTCGCCGTTCTCATCGCGGTCATCCTACCGTTCGCGAGTGCCTTTGTGCTCGCGCAACCGGCTGCACAAGCCATCCATTCTGCCACGCCTATCACCGCTATCGGAAGCTCGCCATTCACCGCTCAAGTGGGGCCTTTGTCCCCACCGGTGCTCCCGAGCGTCGGTCAGACCACCGTCCTGATCAACAATACCGTCTATCCGGGACTCTACCGATCGGTCGACACCGCAACGGCCGGACAATATCCGGACGATTGGGGAACGACTCCGGCGTATGACCCGGGCACGAATCTCTTCTACGAGCCGGTTTCCAACGTGACCGAGAACGCGACGGCCGTGTATTACGGGGGGTATCTCGCGGCGATCTCCCCGACGACGGACCGCCTCGTTCAGCTCATTCCCGTAGGGTTGATACCGGAGGGGGTCGCCTTCGACTCGAGCAACGGCCTCCTCTACGTGCTGAACTACGATTCGGACAACATCTCCGTCATCGACCCGACCACGAACGCGGTGGTCGGCTCGCTCGCCATCCCCGCCCACGAAGCCTTCGAGGGATCGATGGCGGTCAATAACTCGAGCGGCCACCTCTTCCTCGCCTCCGCGTTCGGTCTCTTCGATCTGAACATCACCACCGATACGTACGTCGATATCAATGCGGCCGCACAGTCGGACTCGACGAGGGTCGTTTACGACAATCAAACGGGGGAGGTCTACGAAGTCGGAACCGATATCATGGTAATCGGACCGAACAACGACACAGTTTGGAAGACGATCCCGTTGCCGGATCCGGCCCCGGCCCCCGGCGCTGGTGTCCCCACGGTCGATTGGAAGACGGACGAGCTCTACGTACCCTGGGACAACAACACCACGGCGGTGGAGCTCGCGACGAACACCTTGGGTCCCACCCTTGCGCTTTCCTCGGGGGAAGGGGTAGCCCCGGCGGCGACCTTCGACCCGGACAACGGCATGGTCTACGTCGTCAGCGACTATTCGAGCTACAACGTTACCGAACTCAACCCGTCGACCCACCGATGGGTCGCTTCCTCGCCCCCCATCCCCCCAACCCCCTGGGGGGGGATCGCCTACTCGCACCAGAGCGGGCGCCTCCTGCTCGCCGGGGAGGTGGAAGATTATTCGTCGGGGTTCCTCCTGATGACGCCGTCACTGCAAGTGGTCGGGCAGCCCCTGACTGCGGCCTACCCAGGGCTGACCTACTATGACCCTTCGACGGGGTATCTCTTTGTTCTCGAGACCGGACTCGGGTTGACTGGGAATGCCTCGGTGGTGGACCCCACGACGGGGAAGATCCTCGGCTACGTTGCGGCGGGACTCTCTCCGCACTCCATCTGGGTCGACCCGAACACCGGATACGGCTACATCGCGAACTTTGGACCTCCGCCGGCGGGTCACGTGGACAACCTTACGGTGTTCAACGCCCGGACCTTCGCGACCACGGGCTCGATCCCGGTAGGAGTGGACCCGTACTCGTTGACGTACGACCCGGACACCGGGTACCTCTACGTTGTGAATTCGGCCAGCGCCAACATCACGGTCATCGACCCGGCAACGAATTCGAGCGTCGGATCGATCGACCTTACGGGCATAACTCCGGGCCCGACGGTGTTCGACCCCTCGACCTCGGACCTGTACGTCGTGGGGAGCGTGTCGGGGGAGGATTACGGGGAGGTTGACACCGTGGCGCCTTCGGGAGGCTCAGGCTCCGTCGTGGGTGAGACGCAATCCTACTTCCAAGCGTTCTCCGAGGCGTTCGACGCGGCGAACGGTCTGATCTACATCGCGGACACGGACTCGAGCTTGTACGTGATCCAAGAGTTCGCACCGGGGTCGGAGTCGTTCATCGGGAGCATCGACCTTTATCATACGACCCTCAACCTGGCGTGGGATCCCATCAACGATCTCCTCTATGCTCCGGACGAGGTCAATGTGACCAACGGCGGCTTCGACGGAAACACCGTCACGGAGGTCAACGTGACCTCCGGGGCCCTCGTGAACCTGACGGTGGGGACCCATCCGAACGGTGTCGCGGTCGACGCCTCGTCGGGGGAGGCTTTCGTCTCCGATGTGGAAGCAGGGTCGCTGGTCTTCATCGACCCGGGGTCCCCGGCAGCTTCGAGTTACGCGATCACTTTCGAAGCGGTTCCAACTTCCTGCTCGATCACGTTCAACGGCGTAACTTACACCAACGGTGAACAGGCTAGCGGGGTCGTCGCCGGCGTCTACTCGCTCGTAGCGCC
Organism: uncultured Thermoplasmata archaeon; assembly: GCA_963735185.1. Classification (GTDB taxonomy): domain Archaea; phylum Thermoplasmatota; class Thermoplasmata; order Lutacidiplasmatales; family UBA184; genus Lutacidiplasma. Next base: position 48,812 of record CAVTJV010000005.1, on the reverse strand, counting down.
GGCCTGTACGGGGGAGACATTCGCTTCCTGGACCAGCACGGCCGGCACTGTCACTTCGACCACCTCGGGCTCCACGACCGTCACCATCTCGGCCACCGGTACGATCACCGGAACGTTCACGGCGACGTCGCCGACGACCTACACCGTCACGTTCCAGACGAACCCGACCTCCTGCTCGATCACCTTCAACGGCGTCTCCTACACGAACGGTCAGCAGGCTACCGGGGTCACCGCCGGAGGCTACCCGCTCGTCGCATCCGCCTGCACCGGGGAGGAGTTCAGCTCTTGGAGCAGCACGGCCGGCACGGTCACGTCCCTAACTTCGGCCTCCACTACCGTGACGATCTCCTCGACCGGCACCATTACTGCCACCCTTACCTCCCAAGGGCGCCCGACCTATGCCGTCACGTTCACCGAGACCGGTCTCCCCAGCGGTGCCTCCTGGAGCGTCACGTTCAACGCAACTCCGAGCGCATCCACGACGAGCTCCATCGGCTACACGGCTCCGAATGGGTCGTACACGTTCACCGTGGGGACCGTGGCGGGCTACACGCCAACTCCCGCCTCCGGCCCGGTCACGGTGGACGGCGGCCCCCAAACGGTTCCAATCGTTTTTACGGCGACCCCTCCGGGCACCTATCTCGTCACGTTCACCGAGACCGGGCTCCCGACCGGGACTTCGTGGACCGTGACTCTCGAGGGCACTCCCGGTAGTTCCACCACCGACACGATACTGTTCTCCGAGACTAACAATACCTACTCATTCACCGTGGGGGCCGTCTCCGGGTATTCCGCGGCGCCGAGCTCGGGGTCGGTCGTGGTGAACGGGGGCCCCGTTTCCAAGGAGATCACATTCACCGCGTCATCGACCGCTCCGTCCTCCAGTTCCACAAGCTCCGGATTCCTCGGTCTGCCCGGTTCGTACGGGTATGGTCTCCTCGGCGGACTGGCCGTGCTCGTCGTGCTCATTCTGCTCCTCGCAGCTCGTCGCCACAAGCTCCCGCTCGTCTTTACCGAGGTCGGACTCCCCCCCGGCACGCGCTGGGCTGTGACCCTGGACGGCACCGAGATGTCCGCCGAGGTGGACGTCATCATGTTCACCGTCCACAACGGTACGCATTCGTACCTCGTCGATTCCCCCCTCGGGTTTGTGCCTTCACCCGTGATGGGCAAGGTCGAGTTGAAGGGGGAACGCATCCACGTGAAGGTTACGTTCGCACCGCCGGGGCTGAAGACCTAAGCCCGATCCGCCTTCCGGCGCCTCGGGCATGAGGTCGCATGCGTTTAGCAGGCCCACCGCTCTGATGCTGCCGCCAGAGGCAAGGTCTCTGACGGACGGGCCGGTAGCTTAGTTCTGTCCCCGTTATGCTCGCCCCATATCATCGGAACGAACGCGGATCGGTCCACATCGTTGTATCCTGCGTTTGCGGCGGTAGGAGCGTCGGCGGCACGTCTCAGGTAGGGAGCGCGCAGCGCCGCCTACGGGTTCGGTTTCATTTCGGGGAACGGCGGGAAAAGCAATCGCCGAATCCCCGTAAAGCGGTCGGGTTCAATAGTACGGGGCGGCATAGGAACCCGAATACGTGACGCTTACCGGCCCCCAGCCGATTTCCCAGACCGAAATCGTGTAGGTCCCTCCAACACCCATGAAGGTACATGTTCCTGAGGTGCCGTTCTGGTTACAAACATTCGCGACAGGCTGTTCCGAAGACGAAGCCGAAATGTTCACGGAGCGTCCGTCCGTGCTTTGCCAATTCATCGTGATCAGGACTCCGTTCGGGAGGTCTTGCTGTCCGGTTCCATAGTAGGAACATCCGTTAAATGGAGCACAAGGGCCCGTAAACTCGGGAACCGTGGAAACCATCCCCGAAAACGTGCGCGAGGATAGAGGGACGACAAAGAGGGCCAGAGAAACGACAATCGCGATAGCGATGACGCCGAGGATTGTAGCGAGCTTGACTCGGCTCAGGCCCTTTCGGACGCGGACGGGAGGTGCAGGCTGCATCGGCCCAGCATTCACCGACACCTCCCGATATTTACCTACCCCTATCTACTTACTGGGATCGGACTGGCGATTTGACAGATTGGCGGGAGAGGTCGGCTTGGCTGATTTGCCCTGAAAGGCTCAAATGGCGGCAGATTTCCTGACGGTGGGGCCCGTAGCTTAGTTTGGCTGGAGCATCCGGCTGATAACCGGAAGGTCGCCGGTTCAAATCCGGCCGGGCCCACTTCACGTCAGTAGAATCGCCCATTTTCAAAAGGCCGTTTGCCGTTGGGAAGCGCTCATACTCAGATCGGAGTAGTTCGCCCTCATGTGCTGGTCGAAGACAGCGAACCCTTCGGCCATCTCCTCCTGGTCGACCCCCACGTAGTGGAGGGTCTGGTCGAGGGACACGTGACCGTAGATCCGCTGGATCGTAGGCGGCGGAACCCCTGCTCGGTAGGCGAGGCGTCCGAAGGACCGACGTAGGACATGCCCCGTCACGCGCACGGGGACATCGCAGGCGCGGCCCAGCTCGGCCAGCTCCACGTCCGCGACGGAGTGGCCCGCGGGGCAGACTCCCTCGTCCGGCCCCTTCCCCTCGACCCACTTCAACAGCACGGCGCGGGTCATCGGGTCCATTGGGATCGTCCGGAACTTGCCCCCGAACCGACCCTTCCCGCGGACCGTCAGGGTCGGACGGGGTAGCGCGAGGTTCAGGTCGCGGACCTTCAGCCGACGAACCTCGCACTCCCGGAGGCCGTTGAACCCCTGCAAGACAAGACGGACTCGGACTCGACCCTCGGACTCGCAGTAGAGGGCCATCATCTGGTCGCGGTCGACCCAATTCCGCCGGTCCACGGATCCGCCGGGCAATCTCCAGACGGGATTCCGTCCGTCCGCGAGCGGGTTGTTCGCCCATCGCAAGAATCCGCGGAGAACGCTGAACTTCGTCTTCAGCGTCCGTGTTCCCCAGATCGCGCAACCCTTGATCGCGCGGATGTGCTCGCGACCCACCACCGAGGGCCCCGCCGGTGGACACGCCCCGGCCCGGTCGCAGTCCCTCTGGAACGCGACCAGGTAGCGTCGGTTCCGCTTCAGATACCCTTCGCTCAGCTCGCTCTCTTGGCTCAGCCATTCTACGTACTCCTTGGCCTGCTCTGTCCACCACCGCGCCGATGTCGGCACGGTGTCCTCCGAACCGGCCCAACAGCCGTTCCAGTTGAAGGACTCTCCGCTCGACCCGAACTCGACGATGGACAGGGTCGGGAGAGATGGCGACGGGGAGGCAGTAGTGTGGGCTCCCGCCCGTGCAATCGTTGCTCCGCGGGCCATCCCGGTCGCCACCCCGGTGACCGAGCGGGTTCGGGTTCAAAAGGCGAAACGGGCCGCCGGAGGATGAACATTGTCCAGTCTGAAGGTTCGTCGACCGAGATTCCGGTCGCTGCACGGTCGCGGGGTGTCACCGCGAAACGACGATTCCCGCAGGCGCGCTACGCAAAATCCGGATGGCAATCTCAGAGGAAATGGGGCCGAGGGTGTACGTGATCCCTGTGCGAGTGCGGATCGTGAGATGGCGGTTTCCGGGAGACATCAAGATCGACGGGTCAGGGGACCCGTCTCGAATACGATCATGACGGCCCGAAATCCGCTCTACATCACTCCACCACAGCTGTTGCAGGGCGGAAGAGGGAGAGATGTTGTGGGGGTACTTCACCATCAACCCCTGGTCCGAGAAACCCACCGACTTCGGCGCGCGGCGGTAGGGACCTATGGTGAAGAGGGTGAAGGTGGCGGGGATTCCGGCGAGCGGAATGAAGACCACGTCAGAGCCGTACACCCCGGGCTGCCAAACCGCAAGGGGCGCCACCACCACTATGGCAAAAACGAAGATTCCGAGCGGAATCAGGAATGCCGCCAGAGCGCCAGTCGCCACAGGATTGGAAAGCCAAGTCCAACCAACAGAACTCTCGGTGAACGCTGGACTGGATGCCCCTCGCCTGTACGTTTGGTAGGCTTCTTGGATCAAACGCTTCTCGCGGGGTCCCAAAGATTGGAACTTGACGGTCCGACCCGACGAAACCGTACACTCAAGCGCCATCGCGGCCGTTGAAATCGCCGTGATCTCTTCAAATCGTAACCCCGTTATCCCATTCCTATCTCGTACCAGAAACCCGACTCCCGTCAGAGCAACAGCTGAAGGGAACCGGGCCCCGCCGATGGCCATGACTAGCCCCACAAAGATGGGGAGACCGAGAAAAATCACACCCTGCGACGTCTTCGGATTCAAGGCGACTTGCCAGAACAATGCTAACAGCACTACGCCCAACGCCACGAAGAGTATGCCCGGAATCGTCCACATTCGACGCAGGCTGTTTGGCATCCATCGGACCCCCGTAGGGTCCATCGGTGGACTTGCTGCTGATTCCCCACTGATTCCGGTCAGGCGCGCCGACGCAACGGGGACCCGAGATTCGAGTGGTTGCGGACTTTCGCCCGTTGTGGCTTCTCCACTCGTTGGATGTCTGAAGATCTCGTACCCTCGCAGTATTGCTTCGACGCCAGCCTGTTCGACCCTGAACCTGAAGGTGCGGTTCTCAGAGGTTCGGACCTCCACGGCAACTGTTCGGATGGAGTCGGTGGATCCAACAGAGTCCATCTCGTTCCATCTGACCAATCGGGGACGACCAGGGGTCGGGTGTGCCGCGTCCTGGTGGATTCCCAGAGCGGAGACCCCGATGTGCTCAGGCTCCTGTCGCCAAAAGATCCACCCCTCCAAGCCGAAGATTCCTCCCATGAAAGCGGCGGTGAAACCTGCCGAGAATACCCACTCACGCAAACTCACGGGGAGGCTAGCCGGGAAGAGATAGTGTTCCGAGACCGCCACAGCGAGACCGATTCCGAATATCAGCCCGCCGAGAGGGCCCCATCTCCTGAGACGTGATTTCTGGAGATTCGGGAACCACTCCACTGATGGCGATTCTGGCGACACCCCAGTGACTTTCATGCCACCTCGTGTCCCAGGGGCATCGTGAAACATGCGTATCCACCGGCCCTGCGGAGAATCGAAAATGTGCGAGTCCTTCCGGAGGAAAAACACTTGCGCACACGCAACTCGACGGCGGCTCGGCCAGCTACCGCTCCCAGGGTAGATTTTGACCTGTCAAGCCGCGAGGGCCATCGTTCACGATTCGGTGGGATGCGCACGCCCAAGAGTCCCCTCTCCGACTCGCCCGCGTGTCGAGTGACTTCGTCCACCGCGAGCTGCTGCTACCGTCGCCTACCCAAGACCCCCCCGACCTTGCGCCCCTCGTCTGGACCACATCCGACCCGTACTGCCTCGAGATCCATCGCGAGAAGGACGGACGGGTGCGCTACGCGCTCGGCTCCGTAGGTTCGGACGAGCTCGACGCGATGCTCTCGTATCTCGAGAGCACTCGTCCGCGTCTTGCTGGAGGAGTCCACACCGACTGTCTCGCCGAGACCCTAATCCCGGACGGGATCTACGCGCGAGCCGTCCCCACGCTCAAGCACCACCACCTGCCCCTCGTGATCCATCCCAGGATCGACCCAGCGGACCACCTCCTCCGGATTCTCGCATCCCGAACACTCCGCGACCACGACGTGGTCCTCCAGCTCCTTTTCCAGAGTGCTGGCGGCTGGGAGTCGACGTTCTTCTCTCCGCTCTTCGAAAGCGTCGCTCAGCGCCAGCACCACCCGCTCCGGTTCGCGATGCACGAACGGCGCGCGGAGGCGGCCTATCACGTCGAGCTCCGGGCCCACGTCACCGGGCCCGAGCCGGAGGAGGCACTGACCGCGCTCGGTGCCTGGCTGGGGCAGTGGACGACCACCGGGGGAGTGCCCTGGAGGCGGTGGAAGGTCATCCGCCCCAAAGCGGAGTGGGGATTCCACGCGGCCCTGGCTAACCATGACCTCCGTCGGTTCTCGAGCAGGAAGGCGCGCCGGAACGCTTCCGGCACGGAGCTCGCGCACTTGCTCAGCATACCCTGGGCGTCTCACCACCCCGAATGCTCCTACGCCGGGGCACCTCGCGGCCAGCCGGCGCCAGAGCTCGTCGTGCGTCCTCCGTCCTCTTCACCCGGCTCCCGCGCCGATGCGGGGCTCATGGTAGGGGTCAGCGGCACTCACCGGGTCGCGCTGCCGCGAGAATGGAACCACGTTGCCATCCTTGGCAGGACCCAGTCGGGAAAGTCGACGCTCGCCCTCAATCTCGTTTCCCAGACGCTGAGAAAGCACCCCAACTCCACTGTCGTCGTGATCGAGCCCACGGGGACGCTCGTCGAGGGAATCGTGTCGCGACTTCCCCGAGAGATCGCCAAGGAGACCGTGGAGGTCGACCCCGCCCACGCCACCTTCCAGCAGGGTGACGCGACCATGGTCTCGGTCCCTCTATCGCTGCTCCGGGCGCCGGAGGGCGCAGATGGGGACGCATCCTCCCGAGATCGGTGGTCGGAGGCGCTCGCGGGCGACCTCCTTGCGGCGATACGGAGCGCCTGGGGAGAGGAGAGCATCGGGGGACGGGCCGAGCTGGTCCTGCGTTCGCTGGTACAAGGCCTCGCGTTGACGCCCGGCTCGAACCTGGTCGACGCCTACCACATCCTGACCTCGAAGCCGGCCCTCCAGCGGTTCGTGAAGACCGCCCCTCCAGGGCCGCTCCGCGACTTCCTCGAGCACCACCTGCCGCGGCTCGACTACAACTTCACGATGTCGACCCTCGACAAGGTCGGTAAGATCGCGACCAACTCCTTGCTGAGGATTGCACTCTGCCAGCGAGGCCACGCGGTTTCGTTCGACCAACTTCTCGGGCACCGCCTGCTCCTTCTGAACCTCTCCAAGGCCGCCCTGGGAGCGGACGGCGCGAACTTCCTCGGGGCGATCTATCTCACCCAGCTCTGGGCTGCCGTTCAGCGGAGCGGACGACCGAATCGGCCGGTCTACCTGGTCCTCGACGAGGTCCACAACTACGCCGTCCCGGCGCTCGCCGACATGCTGAGCGAGGGGGCGAAATTCGGCCTCCACGTCGTGGCCATCACGCAGTACTTACACCGCGTGCCGCCGAGGGTCCGGGCAGCTCTCCTGGGGAACGTCGACGCCTGGTTGCTCTTCTCCCTCGGGACGGAGGACATGGACGACGCGTGGAAGATCGTCAACGGGGAGAGCCACGGCTGGCTCCCCCAGGACCTCGTAGACGGGCTCCGGCCCTTCGAGGTCGCGATGGCGGTGTCGGGAGACCTTCTGAAACTGGGGACGCGCCCCAGCCCTCCTCCAGAAGCGCGGGCAAACGACCTGAAGGAGGTCGTGGCCGCGAGTTCGCGAAGATACGCCCAGCCCGAGGACTCGGAGGCGTCACCCTGGCTGGTCGATCAGGATGACTTGGAGGCGGTCCTAAACGGGCTCGCCCACCGATGTCGGACGCTGGATGAGCTGGGCGGGATTACGAGCCTCCGACCCGACAAGCTCGCCGCAGCGTTGAGGCGTTCCGAAGAGGCCGGGGACGTCGAGCCGGACGCCGAGGGCGGACGGCTCCGCCTGACCCCGATGGGGAATGTCCACCTGAGCGCGCTCCTAGCCCGTCGGAATGAAGGCGAGGACCACGTCGAGACGCTCGTCGACCTCTGCATGTTCCTCGACTCCCGCGGCATCGTGGCGACGATCCCCGAGCAGGTCGCGGGTGTCCTGATGCCCGACGGTCAGTTCCGCTACGGGGACGCGGTCTACAACGTCGAGGTCGAGTGCTCTACGGTCGCAAAGGCCGCGGAGCAGGTCGTTCGGAACGTACGGAAGGCACGGGAGGCGGGGAGTCGCGTCCTGATCGTGCTGCCGGACGCGTCCGGCGTCCCCAAGCTCCTGGCTGTGCTCGACAGTGCGTTCCCGGGCATTCGGCTGTGGCCGGATGGGGTGGGGCTGGTGTGGAGGGGTGAGGATGGCACCTTCCACCCGCACCGGGTTCCCGGAACCGAGGTTTGGGCGTTCCTGGAGGATGGTTGGGACGGGGGCATTCCAGCCCTACCGTTGGAGCTTGGCGGCGAGCCTGCTCAAAGGGATACCGCGTTCCCCGAGCTAACGGACCCATTGGTTCGTCGCCTGCGGTCCATTGTGCGGGCCTTCCTGGTCGAGGGGAGGACCGATGTCACCTACTCTGACCTCCTTGAGGCACTCTCACCCCCAGAACGAACTTCGCTCAGCGAGGAGCAGGTGGGAAGGGCGCTGAGCGCCCTCGGAATCCTAGGCCATCGGGTGAAGGTGAACGGGACGCGATACCGCGTCTACGAGCTCTCGGGATATGCAACAGTCCTGAGTGACCCCGAGGTCGGGCGCGGAGGTGACCCAGCGGCCCGGACCGACGCCGGAACGAACCGGGCCCGGCAAGATTGGTCGAATGAGCGCTGGGCCTCGGATTCTCCGATAGAAAATCACGATGGGGACCCTGAGGACCCAGCGGGCCCGGATGATTAGGTATTGGCAGCTGACGCAGCCGTCGGGTTCTTGGGTCGAATCATGAGTCTTTCTGTGCGAAAGAGCGGTCTTAGGGGCTCTGACGAGAACCGCGATCCTGAAGCGGATACCATGCCCCTCACGAATTCGTAGGACTCAGGAGTCAATGGAAAGCCCCCGGTCTCTCGGGTCCTGAGGCCAAGGCTTACCCCTCCCGGCTGGCGAGGGTCGGGTGTTCTCAGCAAGATCATGTGCGATCCCGCCCGGGACCAAGGAAGCTCGACTACTCGACCGCCAAGCTGGTAGAACACCAATTTCTCGGGGTGGACAAGCATTCGAAGTGTGGGTCTCCACCAGAGAAAAAGAGCCATGGAGATACTAGCGAGCACCGCCAAGATCACGCATAGAGCTCCGACCAAGCCGACCGTCCAAGCAGGAAGACCACTGCCGGATGGCCACGGGGTTAGGAGAGCAAAAAGCCCGACTCCCCAAAGTCCAACAACGACCACTGGCAAGAGGACGAAACCTACGAACCATCGCGGGAGGACTTCCTTGGGCTGAACTGCTGAGAGGTCGAACTCTCTAGCTGAAACTGGGTCCGGCGTGAGGTCTACGAAACCTGCCGGCGATATCATAGTGCCGTGTGGGGTGGCTATCACAACCAGAGAATCATCGCGCGCCTTGGAAGGTCCCGTCTCCTCGCCAAGGCAATCGTGACCCCGACCACCGCGAGCGCGACACCAGCCACCATGAGTGCAAAGTAGCCCTCCAGAATCTCGGGCGGGGCCGCCGCGTTGCAGGTCGGGTTCGCGACGCACGCATCGAACGCCGCGAACCACTCGCCCGCGAGCAAAAGGACCGAAAGGCCGATCGTCACCAGGATGGCGCCGCTCCAGACGATCCTCGAACTCGTTCCCGCTGTATTCGAGATGCCTTCTCGCATCGTTCTCCCTCGCAAGGGGAGGGAGAAAGGGCGAGAACGCGGTCAGTGGCCAGCGCGGGGGGTACCCGCGCCACATTCACACAGCCAACGCCTTCAAGCTCAACCGCGATTTAGACCCGCGGAAGGCCCGCGTTATGCCCCGGACAGCAGGGACTTACGGCGGAAAACCCGCGCGGACCGGTGGATGCGGACTCAGCCGTGCTGATGCTACGCTCCCAATCATCAGCAGGAACGCTGCGAGCAAAGGCAATGGACCGAGTGTCCAGAAAGTGGACGGCGTAGGATACCACGTCCACCGATAGTACGAGCTTACGAGCCCCGCTACGGCTATCGGTAACCCAACGAAGAAGAACCATCGATTGACTGGAACCAAGTCTCTCGTCGACCGCGCCGACTGGACGTGCGGAGCTAGCGACTCATGCTCCCGATCAGAGAATGTTCCGAAAATCGGGCTCAGCGCAACGAAACCGACCCCACCAACCGCCGCGGCGAGTGCGACGCCATAATCGCTGCTCCACGAAGCGACCGCTGAGGGCGGTGGGGTGGGGGAGAAGACCAGAGCAAAGAATCCCAACAGTAAGACAATCAGACCGGCGAAGAAGAGTCTTCGGTCTACAAACATGACCCTACCGAATGCCGACTTGGGAATTTCGCCTTTCGCTTCTTCAGAGCCGTAAACAGACGGGGCTACTCCCCCGTGCTGCGTTCCTTGCGTCACTGAGAAGCTCAGATTGCGAGCCTGAGTCCCCCATGCTTGATCGCCCGGGCCATTATATCTTCTGGCTGACAGATCACCCCCGCCCCTACTGGATTCTGGAAAGGATTAACCTGCAAGTATTCCTGTCAAGTCGATTAGCTCGAACAGAGTGTTTACCCCAGGGTTGTAGACAGTGCTCTTGTTTTCCTTGACTGTAGTATTGGTCCAGAGTGAGGAGTAGAACGTCATTTGGTACTGGACGCTCATGGTTTGGCCGGGCAGACCGATTATGCTGGCCAAGCTGAAGCTAGGGCTCCACACGTACGAATCCCCGACGTTGCCGTTCTTGTCATACACGACTTGAGATGAGAAGAGCCCGATGCTCGGCGTGAAATCCGGACAGCCCCCGCCTGTGGTGTAAGTGTATTGAACGTACGGCCCTGCGGAGAATGAGTAGTGCCCATTGGACTGAAAATCCGTTGCCTGAACTGTCAAATTGGTTACTACGTTCTCAGTGCATGTTACCGGCCCGCCATCGAAGAAGGCGTTGGTGACTGTGAGACTGTCCGAAAGCAGCACGGTAGTCCAGTCGGGAAACTCTTTGGTTTTCACCGAACCCGTCCACGAGCCAGAGTATACGTGGGTCCCCGAGTTATCGGTGCAGCTGGAAGTGGCAGTGACTTCGAAATAGTAGATCGTGGTGGGCTGAAGGCTAGTGGCAGTGTCGACAACGTCACCCGAGGTACCAACTCCCTGGTTACTAGCGAGAGTTGTCCCGTATGATGTGGAGGTGCCGTAAATCACGTTAGCGAGCGCCGATGTACTCGGGCTGTTGGACTGAATGTAGTAGGAGATTGTGGCAGTGGTCGTTGTCGTCGAAAGCCCAGCCGCGAGATAGATGCTGTAAGGCGTCGGACACGGGGGGAGGCTCTTCCCACAGTTTGGCTCGCATTGGCTTGGGTTGCCTGGGCACTGCTGGCAAATCTTGAGAGGGTTCGCAAGAGCCGGAGAAGGTACGATTACGAATGCGAACGACGTGATGATCATGACAAAGCAAAGACCGATCACGCCCGGCGAAAGTCGATGGGTGCGGCGGCGGGCCTCAATGCGCGTTCGAAATCGCGGTCTCTCCACAGTTCCCCCTTTCATGCTAATCGCCCTCCCCCGCCAATCAGGTAATGGCTGAACAGGTAGACGCGCGTACCCTCTGTTTTCCGTAAACGGGACACCCGTTAACGGGGCGCCCGTAAACGGGCAACCCGCTAGCGGCTAACTCGCACACGGGCGACCCGTCGACTGGGTTCTTTCGCAGCCGTCCTTGGGGAAAGACGTGTCTTCGGCTCACTCGAGCGAGACCAGAGACCAAGAGGGAATAGGTCTCTTAACCAGGACTCTTCCCCGTTCGGTCAATCGGTAACACTTGGCGAACGGGAACACATCCTGAGGTTCGAGGATTACCAGGCCTAGCTGGACAAGACAGCCGAGGGCCCCATCGATTGCCTCTTGACCGATCCGGAGCCGACGGCGCATGTGAGATGGACTCGCCAGGCTTCGCTCACTCCCCGAGTCTTCCTCGTAAAGGAGGAGCAGAATCTCGAGCGATCCTCGGTGATGTCCGAGCTGGTTGATCAACGGCTGGGCACCACGAAGGGAACCCCGGGGACATGCTCCAAGCGGCCCCGACACGTGATGCCGGGCTGCCGCCTGTCGGGTCCCTTCGACCGCACGTCGAAGATTCGCCTCAAGACGTGGGTTCAATGTTTCCAAGGCGGTCGACTTGAGGACCTCAGATGGACTTCTGGACCCTGAACGAGACGGTTCAATCCCTCGAACCGATTGAAGTACTTCGGACGAAAGATGGCCATCAGCGGTCTGCCCATCTCCAGCGACAGAATCTTGCCGGTCCGCAATCGTTCCCGGCACGACCCGGACCACGCGCTCGACGCGCGCAGTCAGCTTCTTCAAGATTGGATTGGCCGCGGACCGTCCTTCGCGTATTTCATGATAACCTCGGGACTCCCCACGCGCCCTCCCATCGGGCCGTTCAATCCGTCGCCCTGCGCCCGTCGCGCGCGAGCGTCTCGGCCCGGCTCGGGGGGGTCGCGACCACCGCTTGCGCGGGCTTCACGCGGGCGCGGAGCTAACGGACTTGACCCGACGCGCCATCGGGCGGGGGCGTGGTTGGCGAAGGCTTCGCCCGACGCATCCTCCGCGTCAGGACGATGACGACCGCGGTCGTCGCCACGAGTACCGCCACGAATGCCCCCAAGAGGTAGTACCCGGTCGCACCGGGGAGCCCGAAGAGCCCGGACCCACCGCCCTTAGAGAAGGTCACGTTCAGCTCTGTCGGACCTCCCGTGACATCAACTCCGCCATTCGAGGGCGACGCGGTGAGGCCTGCACCATTGCTGACGGAGAAGTTGGTAGTCCCGTTCGGTTCCGGCAATCTAATCGTAGAGTTCGTCGACGATACGGTCGCCCCGCCCATCGTGATCGACCAGTTAGCCCCAGAGGGCAGGCCGGTCTCGTGGAAGGTGACGGGGTAGACGGGGGGGAGGATGCTGATGGAGTTCGAGTACAGGTTTGCGACGTAGACCTTGTGGTTGGCCGAGTCGTATGCGAGTCCGTAGGGCGCCAGCTGCACGGGGAGCGTAAGCACGACTTGGTTCGTGCTTGGATCGAACAAGGAGACGTTGGAGAGGGGGGTTTCGGACCCAGGGGCGAACGGGTTGGTCATGTAGACGTAACCATCCTCCGGGTCGTAAACGGCCCCATGACACTCGTCGACCACTCGGGTCGAAGCCACAACCAAGTTCGTCGTTCCATTGACCGCGGTGACGAAGTTGGATTGGGATGCTTGAGCGACGTTGGAACAGACGTAGATCATGCCGTTGGCCGAGTCAAAGGTGACTCCTGGGCCGGGCTCGACGGGCGCAATGCGCCCGGCGGCCGAGTTAGTAGTCCCGTTGATTACTGTGACGTCGAGGGACCCTTCGTTGACAACGTAGACCTCTCCGTTCTTCGAGTCGTAGGCGGCTCCATTCGGGCCATTTCCCGTTGGCACTGTGGCCACGACTGTTGCCCCGTGAATCACGCTCACATTGTCGGTGCCATCAGCCACGTAGACGTCACCGTTTGCCCTATCGTACGCCTCAACTGCCGGTGCGCACCCTCCGGCACACCCTGCCGACGCGACCGAAACCGTCCACGCGACCTTGTTGGTGATAGGGCTGATCGCGTAGACCGTCGAGTAGGTATTGGCCGTGTAGACAAATCCGGTGATGGTATCCGCCACGACCGTCACAATTCCGTACGTCAACGGAACCTGAGCTATGATCCCGTTGGTCGTCGTGTTGATCACGCTGACGTCGTTGGAGCCGAAGTCGGTGACATAGAGATTGCCGTTGATGGGGTCAAACGTCACGCCGGATGGACCTGAACCTCCCGGAATCGCGACCCCAACGGATTCTGTGACTTCGAATTGAGGAGAGGGATTGATCGCCCCGCTGACGTTGCGGATAACTCCGACACCGGGTGAAAGCAAGACTGTGACAAGGACAACGAGTACAACCGTCACTGCGCTTCCTCTCGGTGTGCTACTCAATCTCCGGTTTGATGCGAACTGGTGACCAGAGTTCAGCGGTGTGTCAGTGACAATGAGGCCCCCCTTCGCTTTCACTATCAATCTTCGATCATGAATTGGGGCGAGGTATAGCCGATCGTGCCAGCTTCAAGCGAGGTGACGTACCAACTCACGCCGGCGTCTTCGAGCCCGAGGAAGCTGCCGTACATGGTTGTGGGCGTTCCGAGAATCTCCAAGTCATACACGTTGATAGGTGCAAACGTTCCGACAGTGGTGTCCGGCTCATCGACCCATTCAACGTACTGAGTAGGGGCTGCAAATGAAGAATCCGTGTAGGACCATGTCGGATTGCCGGGTTGACTTAGATCCTGAATCTCAAACCAAGAAGACGGATAACCAGTCTTCACCCAGACAAGTATCTTGTCCGATGTCCGCATAGGGAAGGACTTGTTGTAGTGAACCGGGCTGTTGCATGGGCCAGTGCCCGCGGTGCAAGCTTCCCACCATGGCCAGATTGTGTACTGGCCCCCACCGGAGTACGTCATGTTCACACCAGCTTGCCAGAGGTTCGTGTAGTTCCCGGTGGCTGGATTCGCCATCCCTCCGATTCCTACCCACACGTTAACCGAATTGCTAGTGTTGGCGGGCAAACGGAACTGGCCTGAAACCGAAGTGCAAGAGGGCCAACAGGCTGAGTCGGAATAACCGAGCCACACCTTCCCGATTCCTCCCCCAATGCCGGTATCCGGAGACATGCCTTTAGGTAGAGGGGGGGCAAAGACGGTAATCAGCGAAAGAGTACCCGATTGCGTCGGTGTGAACTGAGTAGGACTGCTGCTGTTGCTCGCCAGCGATCCTGCGTTCGACGTCCACTGGGAGAACGAGACGTACTTCTGAAGTCCCACGGTCGAGATGGTGTACGTATGACTCTTCTCGAGCACCATTGTTCCTTCGTTCCCGGCGATGGAACAGTTACTGTTGAGGCAAGCTTTGACCTCCGAAGCGGCTGTCCAGGAGGTGGTGTTCTGGAACATGGTGATGGTTATCGTCACCGTCGGTGGAGGCGGAGGAGTTGTCGTATCGAGGGTGACGGAGGCGGAATAGATCTGTCCATATGGGTAGGGAGTGTAGACAGTAACCGTCGTACTGAGGCATGACCCGCACGCCACCGAGGCATCTCCGGTTAGGACCCACCCATAGAAGTTGTACCCAGAATCCACCGTTCCGGTCAGGGAGTACTGACACGAAGCAGTATCGCAGAGGTCTTTCGTGACTGAAGTGTGACTGCAGTACTGCGTCCCTTCCAGCGAAATCGTCCCGTGTGTGCATTCGAGGGTTACGTATGTGCCCGGAATAAGTTCCGGCCCAGTCCCATTGTCTGCGGCCGAGAGACCGCTAGCTTGCGCCAAGTTCGACGCGAGCGCCGGAGAAGGCAGGATCACAAACGCGACTGCTGCGAGAATCATGACAAGGCAGATACCGATCACTCGCGGCGCGAGCCGGCGCGTGCGACGGCGGGCCTCAACGTGCCTTCGACCTCGCGGTCTCCCCACAGATCCCTCTTTCATTCTCTCACCCGCGGTCATTCTTCCCCCTCACGACGTCCAAGAACGACAGAGGAGAGGCTGAGAGGGAAGGACAGGTCAAAGAATTCCGCCGCACTACCGGGTGGGTCTGCGGCCGCTCCCGGCACGGTCCAGACCACGCGCTCGTCGCGCGCAGTCATGTTTCAGGTCCTTGGGTTGTCGGGGGATAGCAATTCGCGTACTTGAACGTCGCCAAACCGGACCGCGCCGCCGTGCGCCCGTCGCGCGCGAGCGTCTCGGCTCGGGCGGGTCGCGACCACCGGCCCTGCCGCCGTCACGCGGGCGCGGAGCTCGCATGCTCGGGGGACGTCCCGGCAGCGCAGAGAACCCGCGCTTTACGAAGCGGCCCAAGAGGACCGTGTGGCAGGACCGCCATCGGTGCAGTACCGGCTCTTTCGAAATCGACCAGAATCTTGTGGGACACTATCGCGTGGCAGGGGCCTTATATTGGTCCCGCGAAGGACCTGAGGAGACCAACCTATCGTATCGGTGATCTACCAGAGGAAAGAGTGTGTCGAGCGGTTCGCGCACGACTTCGATTCGCTCCAAGAATCGTTCGATTACGCCAAGAACTGAACTTCGGCCCTGAGAGAGGCCGGGTGGAGCCGGTGATAGACCAGCGAAGAGAACCCGTTCATCGTCGTAGACATACAAGAACGGAGCGACGCGCGCCTCCCGCCTGAGATCGCTGAAGAGCTCCATAGGGCTGCCGCCACCTCGAAGGCGTCCAGTTACGAAGACCACCCGGTCGGGTCGGTGTCCTTGGATAGGGGGTAATTCACTGAAGTCCGGAAGCACCATGTGGGCCACCGAGCCATCGATGATTAGGTCCCGCTCCCGACGCGAGAGATGTCCAGGACCGAAAGCCCCGGACCCCGGTCCTCTCAGGTCGGGATCAAACGGCCGCGTCACCAACCTCCGAAGAGAGCGCCAGTCCACGTTCCGCGCCGTCCGAGCGCGAGTCGGTGGGCCGGACTCTCGACCCGGGAAAGGCTTAGGATAGGCGATTGGCTCAACTCCCAGCGCCCAAGTCGACCAGGCACCTTCGTAATCGAAGTACACCACAATCCCACCGGGGCTGCTGCCCGCCTCCAGCGTCCATGAGCGACGAAATTGCTCAGGGAGGACGAAATCGCGGGCCGGACTGGAAGGGCCACGTTCAAAGACGACCGCGAACACCGTCTCCGGCGAAATCCAAAGAACCACGACGTCCTCCGAGGTGCGGAGCGCCTGGACTGCGTCACTGCGTCGCTCCGCGTAGGGTTGGGCGAGCAGGATTCGAAGTCTCCTGACTCCGAGAAGTGACGGATTGGGGACGTATCGGTCCCGTAACCAACTGCTCGCGAGGGCGCGCCGGCGAATTGTCTGGTAAGTGGTCCTCGGGACCCCTGCATCTCGGATGCGGTGGCGTTCGGGGCCGGGCAAGTCGGCCAACAACTCACGAATCACTCGGGTTTCCGCAGCGGTGAGTGATCTCATTTAGCCTGCCTACGGAAAGCGGCGTCTCGTTGAAAAGCACGCCCAAGACCTGAGCGAAAACTGGGGCATCTATTCATGTAACATGACCCGAATACGTTCTATTGAACAAGATGAATCGCGGGCTGTTTGAACCTCGCTGCACGAGTGCGGCGGCAATCGTTCGTGACGTAGGTTCACTGGCCGACTGCCACCGACGAGCCGATCACTTTCCTGCAATGGCCTTGCTGGCACTTGCATGCGTGGGAGTCACCGTCGCAATCGTCGCGTCCGGAATTGGAATGACGATCGGCCCAGTTCTTGACCGGCCCCGAGACAGTTCGGGATCCTTCGCTTCACTCGGTACGATGGTCCACACGACCGTAGCCACGTCGGGAAACTCGACCGCGTGCAACTTACTGAACTCGACCTACAACGGGACGACATCGCTACCGGACTATGAGAGCGTCTCCAAGATGTTCCGAGAGGTATGTACGTCGCCGGAGTTCATTGAGCTTTCTCAGACTTGGGCCGAGAGCTTCGCGATTTCGTATGGGACGCAACATGGTTACGGCACGGTCTTCTACAGCTTCATTTGGCTCGCCACTTGCTCCAACTCAACTTATGGCACAGCCAGTTCCTGCACTTATCAGGAGGACCTGGGCCGGGAATCTCACCACCAACAATGTCACGGGTCCCTACATTCAGGAGGGACCTACAGTTTACAACGGGGGCGGCGGCCCGGGGAGCGGGGCGGGGACTCAAAGCGACCTTTTCTCCTCTACCGACTATTGGTTGGTTCTCGCAGGGGTCGCAGTTGTCGTGATAGTGGCCGGAACTGCAGTTTTCGTTCGCCGACACGGACAAGCTCAAGACGAGGGACTGGCAGGTTCGGCCACAGTGGGTGAAGAACAGGCTGGCGCTGGCTCGATGAACGCCCCCCAGCAGCCTGTGACCTCCGTCCTTCCACCAAACCAAGTCGAAGCGGACAACGCGGCTGAATCCTCCACCGACACGCTAGAGGACTTGTTCTGAGCAAGACGTCTGCCAGCCGACCGCGAGGTCGATCGCTCAGATTTCCTTCCCGCTCGACCTGCCCTGCTCCATTGACCCTCAATGAGCCCAGTGAGCGACGGTATAGTCATATGCGGATCCTATCCAGCTCACTCCCGGGAACCCGCAGCCTCCGTACATACCCCCGCAGCCGGTACTGAAATATTGATTGGTGTTGTTCCAGTAGGCACACTGCCAGCCACAGTCTCCCCAACCGGAGGTGTAGGTGTGGGCCTGGTAATTCTGGTAGACGTTGTAGTCTAGGCCACTTCCGCCAGCATTCCAGCAGTTTGAGAAGGTGTAGCTGCAAAACATGCTGTCATAGTAAGCAACCGGGGTGGTGAACATGGGAAGCTGTTGGACAGTCTGGCCGGAAGACGAAGCCTCGGTGATGTACTCAGCGTAGTAGGGTCTCCAGCTACCCTCGCTCAGAGGGATAGATTCCCCTGCCCCCTTCTGCTTGTCGTAGACGAGCACCAACCACTGACCGTTAGACTGAACCGTGATCGACTCCCAAAGGTTGTCTCCCGGCTTAGTCACTGGGTTGCCTGCAAAGTTAATCGCGGGGGACGGAAAGAACTCGTACCACAGATTGTAATCGGCGTACGACGTATGGGTCGCGTCGGTATCGAATCCTGTTTGTAGCAGGTCACTAGTTCCATACGTACCGCCGGCGACGCCAACCCAGACGGACCCCCAGGCGTCAATCGACACTCCGCTGGGCACATTAATGGGCTTTTGTGAGGGCTGGGAGATCGTCGGCACTACCTCGTCTGCTTGGTTCCCACCCAGGGGATACTGGGGACTGACAGACCAGTATTCATAACCGGCCCAAAACGTGCTATACGTCAAGCCGTTCATCACGCTGTTGTAAACCAACGGAGAGCTCTGCGTGACCGGACCCGAAACTTGGCCAGTCTCAATATTCAGCTCCCAGTAGGTTGTGGAGGAGTTTGTCGCGGATTGCCAGTTGTATTCAAAATAGGCGCGATCAACTCCGGACTGGTTGTTGAAACTGAAACCGAGATTGAACGCCGCTGACCCAAACGAACCGAACGAGGTCACGAATGCCGAATCGGCAGAGAGATGCTGAAATGACTGATAGACCTCGTTAGCTACCGTCTGGGTCGAAGAGAACCGGGAAACATCAATTCCGGCTCTGGCAAGTTGCGAGTAAGTACTGGCTAGACCAGTCGTGACGTCACCGAGCGAAAGCAATGACCCCGGGCTCTGCGCGACCGCTCCGGTTCTCAAACCGGAGGCCGAAATCGGTGAAGAACGGGGCGCTGCAGCCGTGCCACAGGTCACCATCAAGAGCGACACGAGAATCGCTCCCAGACTCGAAGCCAATACGGTCTTTCCCCGCCAGTGCCTACGCACTGCTTGCCGCACGCTGTGAGACTCCTCTACCGTTTTCCGCACGCGAACCACGTTCGCACGACTCCTATCCAAACTCATGGTCCAACCACCCTGTCCACGCAATGGGCATATGTGTTGGTCTTCTCTTGACGGGTTAAGTATCCTCGGTCAGCAACCTCGGGATTCGCCTTGAATTTCGAGTACGCACTACTATCCACTCACACGTACCAATAACAGGAAACTACTCCTGCGACTCTGGCACCTCGGCCTCTCCTTCCGAGACGGCCGTACACGATGGGATCCCCTGCCGAAACTGTTGCTCGGTGATGCCATGCTTCGCGTAGAAGCGGGCCGCCTTTTTCCAGTCCCGCCGGAGGATCTCCTCCGCGCCGGGCGGGGCCGAAATCGCGGCTCGGGCCGCCTTGACTCGGCCCCTCACGTCGCGCAGCCTCCGCTCCGCGGCGCGCTCGTCCGCCTCCCGCGAATCGTCGGGGAGGCCGCTCGTGATCTCCAGGAGGCTGAACTGCCGCGTCGGGGTCGTGACCTCCGCCGCGTCCTCGTTATCGTCCGGGCCGCCGAACGCGACCCGCGACTCGAACCGCGTCCGCGAGTAGTCGCCGAAGCGGGGGCTGGGGAACCGGTGGGGGGTCGGCGCGACAGGGCGAGACGGCTCGTCAACCGCTTCGGCCCCGTAGGTCGCCGGCTCGTCGGGGAATGGATTCGCGGTCGAAGTGGTTCCGGTCGCGCTCAACGCGCTTGTCGCGGTCATCGGGACCGCAGGTGAGCGCGCAGGCCGACCGAGGAGCGGTGCGAGCGAGGAGGGTGGCCGGACCCCCATCATGCTCGCCGAGCGACCGAAGGGAGCGAGGGAACGGTCGAGCGCGGCGAGACCGCGAGCTTGATGCGGGGGCGCGCGACCGATGACATTGACCGCGACAAGCGCGAGAGACGAAGGGACCGACGAACGCGATTCGAGCCGCGTCCGGAAAACGTGTAGTGGGTCGAGTAGAGAGCAAGCTTGAATCCTCCTGGAGAATGACTCAGCCTCGTGAGGGACGCGGCTCCCGGACCGTCTGGGCAGACCCCTCCGAAGTTTGGGCGGGTCGGAGCGCCCCGTACAGGGAGTTCCGGCTTAACCCGGCCCCGGGTCCTAGGCATCATCGTGGTCGCAATCCTTGTCGGATCGGCGTTCGTGGTCCTCGTCCTTCAAACGTCCCCGCAACCCAAGACCTGTACAACGTGCAATCTCGGTGACATCGACGCCGGTTATGGACCGGTCGACATGGCCTATGACAATTCGAGCGGCCGCATATTCGTGCTCGACAGCGGCCCCGGGGGTTTCACCGCATGGGGAGTGACCGTGATCAATGGAACCTCGGACAGCGTGGCAGGATTCATCCATTCGGGGGGAAGGCCGGGTTTCAGCATTGATGCCTTGGCCTATGACCCTCGGAATGGGGACCTGTACACTCCGCACTCCTGCTACGATGGCATCTTTGTGTTGAACGCGGCCACCGGGGAGAACGTCACTTACATTAACACGCCGACCACCGGGCTTTGTAACGGACCTGAAACAATCGCGTACGACCCCGTCAGCGGTTACGTCGTTGCGCTCGCCCCCCCGAACCTCACGGTCATTGACCCAGCTACAAACACCGTGGTGCGTACCATCAACCTGGGTATCGGGTCGTATCCACTGGGAATCAACCCGGTTACTGGACAAGTCTACGTGACGACCTCAGTCGACGAGGACTACCTCTTCAACCTCACG
Organism: uncultured Thermoplasmata archaeon; assembly: GCA_963735185.1. GTDB lineage: Archaea > Thermoplasmatota > Thermoplasmata > Lutacidiplasmatales > UBA184 > Lutacidiplasma. The sequence goes on along the minus strand of CAVTJV010000005.1, from coordinate 27,928 downwards.
GTTCTCAACGGTTCGAGCTTCTCTGTCGAGTCGTCGATACAGCTCAACGGATCGCCCCGGTCAATGGCCTTCGACCCCATGACCGGCCGCATCTACGTTGCAGTTGAATTGTTTGGATTCGGTGCGGGGGTCCTGTACAATAATGGGTCGCTTCTGGTCTTGAACGGAGCGGGCACCCGTGTCCTCGCATCTGCGCCGATTGGCAGTGAGCCCGATGAGATCGCGGTGGACGCATCAAACCGGAATCTGTATGTCACGAACACCTACTCGAGCAATGTTTCGATCATCAACGGGACGACAAACAACCCCTCTGGTTCTGTCCCAGTGGATCCCGACCCGTGGTCAATCGTGTACGATGCTAGAAATGGGTGCCTATACACACTCTTCTATACTCACTTTAGTGCCAGCGGCTCCGGAGGCGACGGTTACCTGACAGTTCTTGCTCCTCCGGGTAGCAGCTGTCCAGCAATCCCTACCGGGAACGCCCCCGCCTGGGCCGTGCCCGCGGTATTGGGGTTGTTAGCGATTGTTGTAGCTGCCGCCGTTGCGTTGCCGAGCAGGCGAAGCCGGACTCACGCGGTGTAGGCAAACTGTTATCGCGGTCATCGACACGGTGTGAGCGCGGAGGCCGCCCGAGGAGCGGTTCGAGCGACGAGGGCGGCCGTGTCGCGATAATGCTCGCGCGGGAGGCAGGCGCCGCGCGGGCTTTATCTGCGACCCGCGCGGTCGAGGGCGGACCGCGATGAGCGCGACTGCCGAGCCACGCTTCGACACCGGAACGAACGCATCGAGCGGACGGTTCGAATCCGTTGGATGACGGTCGCTGTCTTGGTCTCCACGGTCGTCGGATTCCTTAGCGGGATCGCGGTTCTCCACCGGACGAGGGGTGCCTCGCTCCTCCCCACCACTCGGGAACTTCTCGTCGTCCTCCCGGTGCTCCTCGTCCTCTAATGTAGGTCGATTGTTAGGGTCCCTGAGTAGCTATTGGCGGGAAGCGAGACCGTCACGTAGATTGTTGTACTCGTGCCAGAAGAAGATGTCCCGCTTGACCATGAGAGGGGGGCGTTTGTGGAAATCAGCCCAAAACCGTTCGTTTGGACGTACACGCTCCCTGAATTACATGTCTGGGTGTAGGTCTCACCAGGGTACGGCGTGAGCGGGTAGCAATAGAGGACTATCTGGAGTGGCACTGACTTCCCAGCGATAAGCGAGAATCCCGCCGAGTCCGAGTAAAAATTGCCGTCGGTCGTCCAAATGACTTCGGACACGTTGACGTGATACGGATTCAGCGGACCGCCGGGCCGATACTCGTACCAGTAGATCGAGACTCCAACGACAATCGCGACGACGATGACAACGACAGCGATAGCGAGGTTTCGAGTTCGGTGTCTGGGTTTGGGGTTTGCAGGTTCGGGCGCAGGAGGAACTGGCGTCGCGGACTTGGGCGTGGCCGCCATGCCCGGGAATGCCCCTTTGGCGATATCAGAGTTGGCCTGGGCGTGTCCGCGCCAGCTTCCTGGCCCACGCGCGCGGCCGAGTCGGGGAGGCGTACCAGCCTCCGCGAGCGGACGAATTCATTCGCGGGGTTCGTCCAGAGACCGGACCGCGATCAGCGCGCGGGCGATGCGGGACCGCGAATCCGAACAACGCTCCTAGGCGTCCCGAAAGATGACTGCGAACGAGTCACGATGAGTCCCGCTGATTTCGCGGACGTCAAAATCGCGTCGAACGCTTCAGATGTAAGCGGGTTGCTCTGGGGATGGCGGGTCACTAGCCATAGGGGCGACAAAGGAAAAGGACGACCGCCTGGGAGGGTCCTTGGGAACTCATAGAGTGTTACATTGACTCGGGGATCGCCCCATCGAAATTCCGTCGCTCGGCCTCGCGCATACGTCAATCGAATCCCTGTATTGGTCACCTGCACTTTGGTCGCACCTGGGGACATCATCAATGCGAACCACGCCAGGAGAACAACGGTGCCGCCGATGCACCCGAGCACCACGATGGAGAACATTGGGTCGGCTGTGAGACTGCCGCGCGCCGCGGCAGTCACAAACGCAACGATCCACCCGGCTCCGAGGACGGTGGACCCGCCTAATCCGAGGAAATGGAGCTTCCGGTTTACCCTTCGATAATCGGATTCTGAGAGCGCGGAAACGTCGAAGGAAACACCGTCGGCTGCCATCAGGACCGCGTGCGGGGTATTTCCCAGTGCGCGATAAGCGCCATGGCGGCAGGCGCCGCGCGGGCTTTATCTGCGACCTGCGCGGTCGAGGGCGGACCGCGATGAGCGCGCGGTGAGGGTCGACCCACCGATCCTACTGCACGGGTGTGGGAGCGGGTTAGTTTAGCCGGGGCCCCCGGGCGGTCGACGGCCTTGTTTCACCTTTATTGACACAACCCCGACCGTGACCACAGCAACGACCAGCCCGACCAGCACATAGGCCCACAACGGTAGATCAGACACAGAGCCCGAAGCGAACCAGACTGCTATCGGCGGTGGGTTCGTCCCTTCAACCCTGACCTCCCCCGACTGTGGCCCCGGCGTATGCCCGCCCGCCGATCCCACGATGAACCCAAATGTACCGTTGGGTTCGTCAAACGTTATTGTCGACTGGTTCGAGTTGGCGGTCGTACCGTTCAAGGTCACTGACCACCAGGTTCCCGACGGGAGTCCTGTTTCTTCGAAGGTGACGCTGAACGGTGCGGGAGTCAAGACTGATAGATCGTTGGACTCATAGTTCGCCACGTAGACTGACCCGGTCAAGTTGTTCCAAGCGAGCCCATCCGGTCCGAGGCCGACCGGCAAACTGAGGACCACTCGGTTTGTCGAGTCATTCATGACAGAGACGTTCGAAGCTAGGGAGTTCGCCGACAGGATCGCGCGGCTCTGCGGAGACCATGCGAGAGCGACTGGGTAGTTCCCAACTTGTGTAACCGAGGTGCGCCATCCGACGGTGGCGTTCAAACCGACTATGTCGCCCACAGTGTTCTGTTGACTGTAGTTCTCTGTGCCCGCATAGACCGTGTGCGTATCTCCGTCATACGCGAGCGAGAAGACGTTGTTCAGAGTGCCGATTCCCGGCACGCCCGTGATCGTGAGATTGTCCGGATTCACCCACCCCACGTACCCGGAAAGAGCCCCGAACCACATGTCACCGTTTACGGGGTCGAAGGTCATTGAATTCAGTTCGTAGAGTTCGGAGCTGCCCACAACGACGGTTGCCATGATCCGGTGCGTGGTGCCCGAAATCAGGTAGATAGTGCCGCCGCCGGACGAGACGTTGCTCGTCGCCACGTAGACCTGTGACGTCGCTGGGTCGAAGGCAGCAGTGACGGAACCCTCGCCCTGGGGAATGGTTTGATTCGGTAGGGTGAATTCGTCGATGATTGCCCAATCCCGGTCGCTGAGAATAGCTACCGTCCCTCCCAGCCCGACAACGTAGATTTCAGATGTCGCTGGATCGTAAACGACTGCGGTCGCCTCAGGGATTCCATTGACCGTGGCCACGATTCTCTGGCTCGTGGCAGAGACGATCGTGACATTGTTTGCGAGCGCGTTGGCGACGACGATGTCGCCGGTGCGAGAGTCGTAGGTAACGCCCGCCGGCCCCCCTCCACCGACAACTACCTGGCTTAGGGCGCCCGTCTCCGGAGATAGAACCTGGAGGTCATTCCCGCATGAGTCAGCGATGTAAATCTCACCCGTTTGGTCATCTGCCGAGATTCCGGATCCGCATGTGGTCGTTAACGTGTAGCTCGCGACGACAGAATCGTTGAGAGTCGAGATTGCGTAGAGGCCCCCGTTCGACCCCACCTCATAGAGCCGCCCCGTCACCGGGTCGTACGTCATAGGGCCGACTCCCTGGTCGGCGTTGGGGGTGAAGACGGCGGTGATGTTGTGAGTAGCTCCGGAAATGACGGAGATTGCGAAGAACGGGTTGTTCGGACCGCCGGCGACGTAGATCGAGTCTGTGGCCGGGTCAAAAGTCGAGGTGCCTCCGCCCCCGTACAGCGAGCCATTGGTCATCGGGTTCGTGAGCCGAAACCACTGAACCCCGCTGTATCCGCTGAATCCCGCAGGCCCCGTGACGTACACGACCTGCTTGTCAGTGTCAACCGTCATGGAGCCGATAAACGCATAATAGAACCAACCTACCCCCACGACGTTGGTCAATGAGATAAGAACCGGAAAAGAGGAGTTCGAAGCATTCAGGACGAGAATTGTGCCGCCGAACGAGACGACGCCCCCCCCATAGTTTGTAACGTGTTCCACCATGACCACCAGTTCGTCACTCGGTGCGTCGTACGCGATTGCCGCGACCGAACCGGGAAGTTCAATGATTGAGACGAGATGGTCAGAGAGGGCATCAATCACAAACAGATCGCTCGTGGAAGTACCCGATACGACCACCTCATTTGTGACATTGTCGTAAGCGAGTTCGGACACCTCCTGGCCCAAGTCCAGCGTCGCCAATGTCGCTCCGGACTCTGCTGACGTAACGACGAGAAAGGAAGGGTACACTGTCGTGTAGATCTTCCCTGTTTGATTGAGGTAGAGAGTGTCGGTCGGGTAGGCGCCGGGGGGCCCCAATGTGATGTTTGATTCAACCCAACCCGGCTCGCCGGCGGTCGGAACAACAGCGGAATGCAAACCGCCCTGGGACAACCCGCCGCGTAACTGCGATGCTTGCGGAGGGGGTCGAGGGTTCGCCGAAGGGACCCCGTGATTCGGTACAACGAATCCTGATCCCACAACAATGACGAGGACAAACAACACGCTGAGTCCAATCGCAACAGCTGAAGTGGACTGCAGAGCAGTGGGCATATGTAGCCCACAATTCGATGGGCGAAAGTCCGTATCTACCTTGGCGGTCGGACTCGCGCGAGCGGGAAGCCCTTCCCGAGGGTCTCCGCGAAATGTTACCGCGCGGATGACCCCTGCGATTCGCGGCCGCCCAGCCTTCATGAAGGACGCGCGCGGCCGAGTCGGGGAGGCGTACCCGCCTCCACGAGCGGACGAATCTATTCGCGGGATTCGTCCAGAGACGGGACCGCGATCAGGGCACGGGACGAGGAAGGGCCGCGAGGAGCGCGCGAAGGTAACTCCGCGCCTCGTTCGGAACCCCGCCGGAACGAAGTGGCACCCTCTCGCCCTCGAACCTTCTTTAGGGTGATGGCGGTACCGGTATCCGACATTCTGTCATGCTGAAAACAACGACTGGAAGACTGATCGCGGCAGTCCTCATCTTGGTCGGAGCGATGCTCTTGCTGGCCGCCCTCTTTTCGCCGTGGTACTCCTACGACATCAGGTGGGCAGGGAATCCTGTCGGTGATCACGGGACGCAGAACGCCACTTACTACCTGGGCCCTCCGTGGGCGAATGGGACGATCTGGTACACCTCCTGCGGCGGCTACTACGCCCCCTGCCCACGTGAGACTCAGACGTCGTATTCTAGCGCCGGCGAGAACAACACCGGCATGATCGCCGCGACCAGCTTTGGCCTTCTCTCCGCCGGATTCGCGTTCGGGATCGCGGGGGGGGTTATCGGAGTGGTCTCACGAGGTAGAACTAGTTGGGCCTTCCCCGTGATCACCTTCGCCGTCCTGGCGCTGGTCCTCGCCATCGCCGCTCCGATGCTTTTCGCGGGGGCGTTGCCCGGCGCGTTTTCGAAAGACTTCCCGGTGCCCACCGGCGTCATCAGAGCATATTCGGGACCCTGGAGCTCGTTCTCCGGGTCATGGACACCCGTCAGCGGTGCGGCCGCCTGGGACACATGGGGCCCCCTAATCGGGTGGTATCTTTCTATCGCAGCGTTCGCGGTCCTCCTAGTCGGGGTAATCCTCCTCATGGTGTTCCGTAAGGACCCGCCGCGACCGGCAACTTCTCCTCCGTAGACCCAGCGAACTGTCGGACAAACTACCCGCGAACGGACGGCGCGCGCGTTCGATGACCGACTGCGAGGAGCGCGCGGAATTGCCTTTTCTCAGGTGGTCACGATTGTCCCGGAGATGCTGTAACTTCCCGTCACGGACGGCACTTGAACTGTCAACGTGAAGGTCTGGGATCCGCCCGGGGTCAAAGTTACCGGGAGGGTCGGGCTCACCGACGTGACTGAGAACCCGCCGGTCACGGTGAAGTCGTCGATATTGTGGTTCAAGAGGGCCGCAGTGCTCGTGAGTCCCAGAGTAATGGTCAGAATACCTCCCACGGCGACCTGAAGAGGACAGCTATCACCGCAGGTGTAGGAAGAGCCTAGGTAGCCTGATGTCGTCCCCGTGTAATCGGGAGTGAACGTGAACCCGGTGATCGTGATCGGCGGCGTACTCCCGGATCCTGAGGAACTGCTCGAATTGAAAACTCCCGCGGCCCACAGGCCGACCAAGACGACGACGAGAACCACCACAACTGCGACCACCACGATAAGCGTGGTTCGTGACTTCTTCGGCGGTAGAGGCGCAACAACAGGGGCCCAGGCTGGTGGGCTTGAGGCGGCTGGAGCTTGTGAGGGAGGGCTCGGTGCGGGGACTGGGGAAAGCGCCGCCCCGCACTTAGAACAAAACTGGGCCCCCGCCTGGTTTGGGGTTCCGCACTTCTGGCAGTAAGAGCTGGCCATGAGGGCGCATCTCTCACCCCCTCCTTATAGTGTGGCTCGGGCGCGACTCTGCGCCGGCGGCCCATTACGGAGTTGCGAAGCCGACTATTCTTGTCGTTGCTTGTGAACGCGCGCGTTCGATGACCGACCGCGATGAGCGCGTGGGCGGCCGCGCAGGCTTCATGAGGGACGCGCGCGACCGATGACGGACCGCGACGAACACGAGGACGGGTGCGCCGAACAGGACCTGCCATCGCTCACCTTCAAGCTGACAAGATGTCTGTGGTGATTCGGTCCGCGGTGAGGTGGCAGCAGTGACCTCAGACCTTCGGTCGAAAGAGAATGAACCTAATCGGGACGAGGTCAACCAGCTGATTCGCGACCTCACGTTGATGCTCCTCTACCTCACGCGCTGGACCGACGACAAACCAAAGAAGCTCCCTCCCGGGGCGCGTGTCCATTGGAGAGCGTGGAGGGGTCACGATTGGGGCGCGCTCGACCAGCTCAAGGAGGAGGGGCTGATCGACTTCTCGTACAGAGCCAAATCGGTATGGCTCTCGGAGAAGGGAGAACGAGAAGCTCTCCGACTCCTAGACGCGCGCGGTCTCCGCGCCACCAGACGTGGCGAGGGGTGAAACCGCGCCCTATCCGAGAGTCGTGAATCCCCGTGTCGGGGTCGCGATTAGTTCATCCTCCGCGTCTTCGTCCGGGCCGCCGAACGCGACCCGCGACTCGAACCGCGTCCGCGAGTAGTCGCCGAAGCGGGGGCTTGGGAACCGGCGGGTAGCCGGCTCCGCCGGGCGAGGCGGCTGCGGCCTCGTGTCGGGCCCGCGGATCGCGGGCAGGTCGGGGAACGGGTTCGCGGTCTCGTGGCTCTCGCTCGTGCTCAACGCGCTTGTCGCGGTCATCGGGACCGCAGGTCAGCACGCAGGCCGACCGAGCGGCGGATCGAGCCGCGAGGGCGGCCGACCCCCATCATGCTCGCCGAGCGACCGAAAGGAGCGAGGGGGCGGTCGAGCGGAGCGAGACCGCGAGCTTGATGCGGGGGCGCGCGGCCGATGACAGTGACCGCGACAAGCGCGGGGAGGAGCGCGAGATTCGAAGCTCTCAGCACGCCGAACGTTCGAAAGCGACCAGACTGGGCAAAGGGAGGTTCGGGTCGATTGAGGAGGAGACCGGTCCGACCGGCGCGAGGGTCCAATTCCAACCACCGGGAACCAAGTAGTAAGCGCTGTCCTCTGAAATCGATAGGATTCCCGGAACACCACCACCGTTCGGGTTGCCGTACCAGTCCAAGAATCCTACGGAAGAGATGTGGTGCCCATCATACGGGACCGTAACATTGACCGGAATCCGAGCGACGCTGAGCAGTTCCAGGGGTAAGTCGCCAGATGAGTTGCAAAGATTCCAATCTACCGGCTTTGCTGGACCAGCGCCGTCCGCGTGGAACGACGTATCGAACCACACGTATGTGCCCGGAGTTTCCACTGGGCATGCTCCCTCGCTTCCGTTGATGCCAGCGGTTCCGTTCCAGATGTGGGGCTCATTCACGTCCGTCGAGTTGTTCGGAAGGAGGGGGATGATTACCGATCCTCCGCACCCAAGCGCATTGCCGATCTCGGCAACATAGGGCTGAGTGCACGGCCCAGGCGTGTCGCCGACTACCGTCTCGTTCTCGGTCTGGTAAAAGGTCCAGTTGTGGTTCTGGAATGTCGCGAGCAGCCCTCCCTGTGGACCGATATCATCCCCGCCGCTCCCGAAAGTGAACGGGCCTGCGGGAAGCGCCCCCACCGACATAGAACCTGACGAGAATGTGTAGTTCCACGCGTACCCATCCACCCAGGTGCTGACGTTCGCCTCGTACGGCTTGTTTTGAAGAACCACGGGAGTCCAGATGACGTAGGTTCCAATCTCCGGTCCCAGTTGACAAACAGTCACACGCTGGAGGAAGACTCCCGGAGGGCCAATCCCCACAACAATCAGCGTCGCAATGGCGACGCCCACTATGGAGAAGACCCAAGGGGGTCGCTTCTTCCGGAACGAGCCGCTGACGGCCACCACCCTCCTCCGGCTCGGGAAACGGGTCTCGCTTCCTAACGTGTCAAGGCGTGGAGCGGGTTTATCATTAGCGCGACGTGGAAGAATCGCGGTCATCGACACGGAGGGAGCGCGGAGGCCGCCCGAGGAGCGGTTCGAGCCGCGAGGGCGGCCGCACCCTCTTGATGTTCGCGCGGGCGGCCGCGTTCCGCGCGAACTTCAAGAAGGGACCGCGCGTTCGATGACCGACCGCGATGAGCGCGTGGGCGGCCGCGCAGGCTTCATGAGGGACGCGCGCGGCCGATGGAGGACGACAATCAGCGCGCGGGACGAGGGGCGGCCGTGAGCTCACGCTCCACTGGACCGAAGGCCCAATAGCGGGGTGGCGCGTTACTCCATCTCGGCGAACGAAGCCTTGCCATGGCCGAGAACGCGAGTCAGGGCGGAAGCCGTTCGAAGGGTGTTCGCAACGACACGGTCGTGCGACTCGCGGCGCTCGGTGGTGGAGCGGCCGCACTCGCGGGCGTTGCGGGTTACTGGATTGCCGGGGCACTCCAGTGTGGCTTGTCCTCCACCCCTCTCCAGCCGGTGGAGTGCCCGCTCTCCGACACCCTGATCCTGGTCTACCTCACGCTCCTGACTTGCGGAGCGGTGGTCGTCGCTGTTGTTAGTGTCCGCGGGGGACCGGGCAGGCTGAGTTCTGTCGCATCAGCAATTCTGGTCGTCGGTGGCCTTGGGTTTCCGGCCCGTGGCGTTTTCGGATGGGTCCTTGTTCCTTCTGGTGGCTTGGATCCCCGCCTCTTGGCGGGAGCGTTCATCGTTGCTGGCGGCTTGATCGGGTTCCTGGCTTCCGCTTGGCAACGACGACCGCTTGGGGAGAAGGACGGACCCTACAACCGGCTCGCGCTCGGTGCTGCTTTTGTCGCCCTCGCAACGGAGTTCACCTGGTTCCAGACCTGCTACTCTTTCGGATCTGGCCCATCGCAGCATTACGGCGAAACCGTCAGCTGCTTCCCTCAACAAGCCCTTCCCGAATCCGCCGCCATCGCACTCCTCGCGGCAGCGGTCGTTATCGCTCTGCCTATCGCAGTTCGCCGCCTGACGGCGGTAAGCGCAGGTTGCGCCATCGTCGCACTGGTTGCCGCGATGTACGGCTGGACCCCCGCGATCCTGGGTGGTGAGACAGAAGTGTCGACAGCGTTGATCCTGATCGGGTCGGGGGCGCTGATCTCGCTCACCGGCTCGATTCCGAGCCTGTGGACGATCTACCTTGCTCCGAGGTACGGTCCGTTCTGGCAGCCGACCTCGTGGATTGAGCACTAGTATCCCGTCGGACGCGCGCGGCCGATGGAGGACCGCAATCAGCGCGCGGATATGCGCCCGAAAGTCGGCTCGTCGCGGGCGCTCCGAACCCGGCGACCGGCTTCTTGCCGACCTAAGCGGTCGTAAGGTACGAGATCTCGATTGGATCGAGGACGGTCAATTCGACGCCGCCGGACCACCAGTTGTAGAACACGAGGACGTCTCCCGAAGAGATGTTCAACGGACCGATGGCACCAGGCCCGAACGGCGTGGAGACTTGCGGATTTGGACACGACGATGTCCACCCCGACTCGATGAGCTGGGAGGACCCCGAATCAATCGCGGACCGATTGACTTGGAATTGTTGAAAGACGGACGGCGGGAGAATCGACAGCGTGTAGGCGCAACCGGTCTGCGCGAGCGACGCTTCCAACCAAACACCCTTAGCCCCCTCAGGAATGGTGATAGGCCATGCGGCGTACCCTCCCGCGGAAACGTTTGTGAAAGTGGGCTTCTGGAGCACGACGAGCCCGCGATCGAAATCCACGACAAGCGCTTCGGTGATTGTCAGCGGAGCACCGCCGCCCCCGAGGATAGCCAAATCGTAGACACCCGGAAAGAGCGTGTAGTTCAGTGTGCCATTGAGGCTGTAGCAACCCGGGCAGGGCCATCCCATATTGACCGTGATTGACGAGTTGAACACCGCGACTGCCATCGGATATGTAGCGTTCCACAACCCATGAAGGTCGCCCGGGGCGCTCACCGAGAACGCGATGTCGCCAGACACGGGCAAGCGTTCCGCGCCCTGTGGTAGGAGGACTGGATCTGCGGGCGTCAGGTTTACCTGGAGTTGACACCACGACGGAGGGCACTGCGGCGGTGACGGAGGAGCAGCAGGGGGAGGCCCAAACACGACCAATCCCGATAGGAGGAGGGCAAGTCCGACCGCGATGGCGACGAAGAGAACCATCACCTCGTACCGCCCGACCATCGCTGGGGGCCTCCCTACGCTGACCTGACTTCCATCCCGGTACTGCGTACACTCGACTTAAAGGCTCGACGAAGCGACCGGCGGCCGCGCAGGCTTCAGGCAGGACGCGCGCGGCCGAGTCGGGGAGGCTGACCAGCCTCTGCGCGCGGACGAATTCGTGGGTTCGTCCAGAGACGGGACCGCAATGAGCGCGCGAGTCCAGAGGCTGGACGGGACCCGCCGGCTGCCGCTTACAGTCCCGTCGGAGGTGGCGGAGTGGGGGATACGGGGACCAGGGGCTGCCGGCGGTGTCGCATCACGCCGATTACCACGCCGACCGCGACGCCCGCGATCGCGACCCCGATGATCACGTAGGCCCACGATGGTAGCCCGGCACTCGAGGACGCTGGCCCGGAGCTTGAGGAGGAATTTGACTCGATCACGCTCACGTTGGACGAACCGTAGTTCGGCACATAGACGTAGCCGTTCCCGCTGTCGTACGTCGCGGCGCTTGGTCCGAACCCGACGGATACAGTGGCCACCACCGACGTCCCGCTGATGACACTGACGTTGTTCGAGTTGAAGTTCGCGACGTAGACGTAGCCGTTCCCGCTGTCATAAGTCGCAGATTCAGGCCACCTCCCGACGTTCACGGTTCCGACGAGCGTCGTACCGCTGATCACGCTGACGTTGTTCGAGTCTGTGTTTGTAACGTAGACGTAGCCGTTCCCGCTGTCATACATCGCTTCGCCTGGGGAGGAGCCGACGGTGACCGTGCCCACCACCGCGGTCCCGCTGATCACGCTCACGGTGCCCGGGCCGAGGTTCGTCACGTAGACGTACCCGTTGCCGCTGTCATACACCGCACCGTACGGCTCGAAACCGACGGGGATCGTGCCTACGACGGACATCCCACTGACAACACTCACGGTACCGCAACAATAGTTCACGATGTAGACGTAACCGTTCCCACTGTCATACACCGGATAGAGTGGCTGAGTACTACTGATGGGAATCGTGCCCACCACGGACGTTCCACTGATTACACTCACGCTGCCTAAACTGACGGGCACGTAGATGTAGCCGTTCCCGCTGTCGTAGGCCGTGAATTCAAGGCTGGACGGAGTGCTGACCGGCACCGTTCCCACGACCGATGTCCCGCTGATTACACTCACGTTGCCCGACTCGGAGCTGGTCACGTATACGTAGCCGTTGGCGTTATCGTAGGTCGCATACGACACATAGAACGAGTTGCTCTGCGCAACGCCAACCGGGACCGTTCCCACGACTGAAGTCCCGCTGATCACACTTACGTTGGCAGCTTGGGCGTTCGTCACGTAGACGTTGCCATTGCTGCTGTCGTACGTGGCGAAATCCGGATACGAGGCGACGGGTACCGACGCAATCACCCTGAGGGATGAAGAAGCATCGGCGGATTCCTCTGATACGACGGAGCGTACTGCCGCGGATTCCCGAACCGCAGAAAGGTGGGAGTCCTCTGGTGAAGTTATGCTAGGGCGCGATGCGTGCCCCGAAGCCGAAACGAATCCCAAAACAGGGAGGCACGACGTCAACAGCAGGAGAGCGAAGAACACTGAAGCTGTCGCTGCCCCGATCCGTCGACGTCGTTGTCGTCCCATGCAGGCCTCCAACCCTTGCGAGACCTTAGTCTTGCTGTCTTCGGGGAGCCGGCGTGCGGAATGCCGTCAGGTATCCCAGACACACTCGGTCGAGGCCCGACCGAGCGTCGCTTCAGGACTCCCGCGGATCGCGGGCAGGTCGGGGAACGGGTTCGCGGCGTTGGAGGCGCTCTGCGCGCTCATCGCGGTCATCGACACGTAGTGAGCGCGGAGGCCGCCCGAGCGGCGAAGTGAGCCGCGAGGCGGGCCGTGTCGCGATAATGCTCGCGCGGGCGGCAGCGGCCGCGCGGGCTTTATCTGCGACCCGCGCGGTCGAGGGCGGACCGCGATGAGCGCGAGGCGACATGTAACGACGAACCGACGGAGTGCGATTACGGGGGTCTCAACCGTTCGCCTTCCCCCACGATACTTCGGCCCGCGCTGGTTCGGGAGGGCGTACGCCAGGATGGCACGTGGCGACCCTCATTCTCTCAGGTCCGTCGACCGCGAGCTTCAAAGAGACTCGATCGGCCTCGATTCGGCGTCTGCAGGGTATCTCTACACTCGCTACTCATCGACGAAGGGATCGTACGTGACGGGCTCGCGCCCCGTCCTTGAAACGATCACACGAGGCATCGTACCTTTCCGGCGAACTTCCGAAGGCTGCGTCCGCGCCATTGCCCGGTTTGTCAGCACGCTTCAGACCGATGCGCCTCGCGACCACGACTCGTTAGCCTTCGGAGGCACGGAGGAAGAAATCATCGCGCGAGGCTCTGACTTTTGCTCGGACGTGAACCGAGTGGCCTGCGCCCTCTTCCAGGTCGCGGGCCTGCCCTCGCGCATTGTCTTTCTCGTCGATACCCACAAGGCCTATTCCGGCCATGTCATCGTGGAAGTCTATCGTCACAATCGTTGGGGAGCTGTCGACGGTCTGACGAACGTTGTGTACCTCGGCCCCGACGGCAGGCCGGCTACTACTTGGGACTTGATGTCCCACCCGGCCTGGATTTCCCGCCACTATCGCGGTCGCTCTACCTTCTTCACAACGCGCGGGCAATTTCGGACCGCCGCAGTGGTCAATTATCGGCTGGGCAGGAAGGACGACTGTGATTACTCCGTGAGTCCGGTCAATGCTTACTATCGATCGATTCTCACTCTGAGCGATCGAGGCTGGCCTGGCGGCATCCGATGGCTCCACGGGGAGGCTGACGATTCCTAGCCAAGTTAGGGGCGGCTGCGCTCCGCGCGAACTTCAAGAAGGGACCGCGCGGTCGATGGCACGACCGCGATGAGCGCGCGTGGGGACGGGAACACCCCGGAAAGGTCTAGGCGAGACCCAGAAGCCCGACGACCTCGGAGAGGTGGTCGAGGCACGGCACCGAGGGGTCCTTCAGCTTAGGGCCCTCGCGGGCTTCGTCCGCTTCCCAGTAGTGTTGCGACAAGCCACGGTAGAGCGCGGCGCCCATCCCGAAACGCCGGGCACCCTCGACATCCATGACCCAACTATCCCCCACGTGGAGAATCGCCGCGGCTGGAACCCCTGTGCGTCGCACCACCTCCGAGAAGACGCGGGGGTCGGGTTTGCACGCCCCAACGTCGGTGGATGCGATCACGTCAGTCACCCGGAATCCACCGGCTTCTTCCAGGGATACTTTCCACGCTGATCCAGACCTCGATGTGTTCGTCGTAACGATGACCGGAAACCGCCGGTCGTTGAGTGACCGGATTAGCGCCTGAGCCTCCGGATTGATTTGGGCGGGGTGCTCTTTCAGCCCTCCCTCCGCGTACCCCAGAACGGCAGATTCGGGGTCACCGGCGTACTGAGCTCCCAGACGCTGCCGAATCAGGTCCACCTGAGTGACCAATGGGATTGTCTCTGGGGACATGCCATCCCTTTTCCACTCTTCGTGAAGCGCCGCTCGGGCTCGTCGGAGTTCCTCCAATAGGACGGGATCGCCACTTGACTTCCGGAGTCTTTCGGCCAGGCGATTCAGCCGAACCGCGTACTGAGCATCCACTATGGCCTCCGTGTCCCACGCAATCGTGTCATGGAGGTCGAGAGAGAGAACGCGATAGCGCGGAGTCATCAGTCGAATCCTGAACTCCGAAAGGCGATGCCCGACTTAACCGCGCTGGGAAGATAAGCCGCGATTCGAGCGAGCCCCCGCCGGCTTGATGTGGGACGCGTGCGGCCGATGAAGGACCGCGATCAGCGCGCGGAATCGACGTGGCCGCGGCGAGCGCCGGACCCCCAATAACAAACTCCTCGTTCAGAAGAGGGTCCGACCAATCAGGAGGGTCCCTTCCAGTTACGGAACGGCCGCATCCAGGCGGGACTCAAGCCGGCACACCGTGGCAGTCAAAGTCCGACGTTCTCTTAGAGCACGTTAGGAGATCAAATGATCACATGCCACCCGTGTTCGCCCTTGCTGTTGCGCGTGCAGGGGCCGCCGTACTTCTTGTCGGGGGCCCCCGTCCCTGGTTGGATTTCCACGACCATATTGCACCAATGACACTGGTACTTGACGCTCATTCCTTGCCCTCCACTCGCGGGCCGTTATCTACTTTGGTCCTTAAATCGAGCGTTCTCGGTGGTATTGGGACCCCTCTCCGTACACAGGGGTTGACAACGCGTGGCGAGAGCACGGCGGGCGGGCAGGCTTCATGAGGGGCGCGCGCGGCCGATGGCCTCACCGTAATCGGCACGGGCCGAACCATGAATGTGACTGCTTTCTCGCTTGAACAGGCTAGGGCAAGCCATTACGGCTTCGTGGCACTTCACACGTAGAATGGGTCATGAAGCGCTGGCACAGAGACGTGATTGTTGCAACAAGAAGGGCAGCAAGCAAGCGGAAATTTCAGTGCGCCAAGCCTTCTCGGGTGACATTCAGGCTCAAGGGCGGTAGAAAAGTGGACCACAACCCCGACGCCATCCTTTTGCGACGAATCAGGGGAAGTATTCGTTACAAAGCGGTCGTGGTAGAGGTCGAGACTCACCCTCTACAGAAGACCGTTTCCGGAGACATCTTCATGGCTTCGCTGGTGAGGCAGAATTTTGCTTCGATCTTTCTCTATGACCAGCCAGACATCGACATCGGATCGCGAGTAAGAAAGAGACGAACGTTCAGAACGTTTGCAGACGGGCGGGTCAAGGGCCGGGGGATTGCTTCGGGACGGCGGGAAGTGAGAGGCAACGAGATTGAGAAGCTCCACTTTATCCTTGTCGTTCATAGGGAAGGGACGTCTCGTAAGTACTTCAATCGGTACTTGGAATTGTTCAGAAAGTCACGCCGGGGCAAGGGCCACAATCCCTTCGCGAGCTGTAGATGCGTCTCAGCTTCCTCAGAATCGGCTGCCCGAACACTCGGTGCGACTCTCGATAGATTGTGACGAAGCGCCAGGGACTGTACCCTATCTGAGCAATCATGACGGCGGTACTCCGCAGAAAAGCTGCAGCGGGACGGGTTGTGGCGAGCCGGCCAGTGACTACTGCGACCGGGGAATCCAAGTACCTTACGAAGACTCGATTTGTCAACGGGCTGGCATGCTCGAAGTGGCTTTGGCTCGCGTTCAACGCCCCCGATAGGCTGCCCAAGATCGACGAGTCGGTGCGGTACCGCCTGGACGAGGGACGACTGATCGGCGAGCTGGCGCGGCGGAGGTACCCCGAGGGGACGCTTCTCCCTGCAGAGAGCCCCTTGCAGAACGAAAAACGCTCCCGGAAGCTCCTGGACAAGCGGGTACCCCTCTTCGAGGCCGGGTTCACTCACCCCAATGGGACCTGCTACGCAAGGGCGGACGTGCTCCTACCGGTCGGAAGGAATGGATGGGACCTTGTAGAGGTGAAGAGTGGCGGGAGCGTCAAGGAGGAATACATCGACGACGTGGCCTTCCAACGATACTGCTACACCGGTGCGGGCCTGAAGATCCGAAAATACACCCTCCTCCTCGTCGATACGAAATACGAACGATCAGGAGAGATTGACCCAGCCCAATTCTTCCACGAGGAAGACGTCACCGACGCGGTCAAGCAAGTCGCGCCCACCGTTCAGCCCAATGTCGATACCCTGCTCGAGGTCGCCCATTCCAAGGAGAGTCCGGAGTTCGGGCGTGGCGAGCGATTCCACAAGGATGAGTATGGAGTCCACTCAGACGATGTCGTTTGGAAGGAACACCCGGCCTCGGACATCCTGGATCTCTACGGAGGTGGCAAGAAGGTCCTCCAATTGCTGGAGGCGGGAGTCTTCCGCATTCAGGACATCCCGAAGGGCGTCGTCCTAACGGGAAAGCAGGTTGTCCAGCGCGCCGCCCATACGAGCGGTCGCACCCACGTGGACAGGAAGAAGATCGCCACCTTCCTCGGGGGGTTGAGGTATCCTCTCCACTTTCTGGACTTCGAGACGATCTTTCCGGCCGTCCCTCTCTTCGACGGGACCAGGCCCTACCAGCAGATCCCCTTCCAGTTCTCTGTCCATGTGGTTGAATCCCTCGGTCACAGGCCACGTCACCACTCCTTCCTCTCGTTGGAGCCGACAGACCCTCGAGAAAAGCTCGTGGAATTCCTCCGGAAGGCAATCGGCCCAGAAGGGCAGTTGGTCGCCTGGAACCAGTCGTTCGAAAAGGGCAGGCTGGAAGAGCTCGCGAAACTCCTCCCCGAACACGCAAAATGGGTTAGGGACGCGAAGGGGCGAGTCGTCGACCTATTGACCCCATTCCGAGACTTTGCCTACTACAACCCCGCGCAGGGTGGCAGCGCCTCCTTGAAAGCAGTTCTTCCAGCGATCACGGGTCGTGGGTATGATGGTTTCGAGATTGCGAACGGCTCCCAGGCCTCGCTCGCGTATCTC
The DNA here is from genome assembly GCA_963735185.1 of uncultured Thermoplasmata archaeon. Classification (GTDB taxonomy): domain Archaea; phylum Thermoplasmatota; class Thermoplasmata; order Lutacidiplasmatales; family UBA184; genus Lutacidiplasma. Next base: position 10,557 of record CAVTJV010000005.1, on the reverse strand, counting down.
TATGCGGCGTTTGGAGCAGGAGATGGGAAGAAGGCGTCACCACAGGAGGTAGGAGAGATCAGGAGAGCGCTGGACCGCTACTGCGGTCAGGATACAGAGGGAATGGTTTGGATCGTGGAAAAGCTCGCAGAGTTGGCCAAAGCTAGCAACAGTTAGCCCGTCATCAGATCGGCGGAGGCTCTCGGGGTTACCCGACCTGTCCAAACTGCGGCGCGTCAGTCGCCTGACCTGCTAGATGGAAGGTTCAGCCGGTGAACCCTCGTTCGCGCTGGGTTTTGAGGTCGCAGTCCCGACAAAGTAACCGCGTGTTTGAGTCAGTATAGCCCTGCATCGCATCGACCCGGTCAAGGACGGAATCGAGCCCTCCCGGAGGCAACGGCCCACCGCAGATCGCACACTTTCCATCTTGAGAAACAAGCTTCTTGAGTTTCAGGGACTTCCGTTGAGCGGGGCTGCCACGCTCGTCGTAGGTCAGTTCCTTGGCAATCTTCCTGCGATAGGCGAAAAGGAGCTCAGCATCCCCCCCGCTCATTTCCTTCAGGGATTGCCTTACCTGGTCGAACAAAGAGCGAGCCCGCTCCAGCTCTGCTTCCGTCAGCTTCCGAGTCGTCACGATCACTGAGAATCGACGAAAGGGCTTGAGTCTTTGGACAAGGCGAAGACCGCACCTCTGCGTTCATGAACGGGGCGCGCGCTTGATGAGCGATCGCGACTGCCCGTCAGGACTTGCTACGGTCAGGTTTCGCAGGGGGCCCCACAAGAGGCACGTAGCGGACGAGGAGTTCTTCTCCCCGCTTGATGTCCCGCGTGGCCACCAGCCTGTCGATAATGAGCTTTGAATCCAAGCGAGCCCGACGGCCACGGAGATTGGCAGGAGGGGTCTTGGGGCTTGCCCACGCTCTGAACTTGGAATCGTCGTGAGGGCTTTTGCCCCAGTTGAACCCGCCGACCTGTCCCCATCCCACGCCGTTGAGGGTTACAAAGACCGTTTGTCCCCGTTGGATGGGGTCGAGGGTGTAAACTCCCTTCCCGTTGGGGAACCAGAAAACCCTCGCCCGAATGAGCCGAGGGAACTTCAAATTATACGGAGGGCTCACTTTCCTGCGTTTCTGCTTAATCATCATCACCAATTTCACCAGTTGAGTTTCCACCTGAAGACTGGCGTCTTGTATAGTGGATTTGGTTTGCGGGTTTCCCAGAAACGTCCGAAAACTCGCCCGGTGTGACCCGGAGTCATCTAGCTTGCTCACGCGAAGCAGAGCTCACAGGGGCGGGAGGGGTTTCCCGCATTCGTGACAGAAGGTGGCAGACGCATCGCTTCCCGTTCCACACCAGGGGCAGTACTGGCCAATCGGACGAGCCGTAGCAGGTTGTGGATTCGAAAAGGTTCCTTGGTAAGATGGAGGCAACACGAACGCGCGGTCCGCTCTCCCAACGGACAAAATCTCGCTCGTAGACACTACCTCGGCTTCAGGAGGTGTTGCTCCGGCCGCGGGCGAGTAGCTCTGGTACGGTTCAGGAAATGTCGATCCTTGTTGGCCGCTACCCTTGCCAAGTCGCCTCACGACCAGGACAACCCCGAGAATGGCCACTAGTCCCACGACAAGGGCAAATGCTCCGTAGCCCTCGACCGCTGGCAGCCCCAGGAACGCCGCCATTACCGTCAAGTTGACACTGCTAGAGCCGCGCCCACCATTCTGGTCCGTTACGTTGACCGTTATCTCGTAGGTTCCCGTTGATGATGGTGAGCACGTCAGATTGGCGTCGGTGGGAGCCGTGCACCCTGAGGGCAAGCCGGTCCACAGGAAGATGAACCCGCCAGCGCCACCGGAGACAGATGCGGTGAAAGACACGCTGGCAGACTGAAGGGGTGAAGACGGCGTTACACTAAGTGTGACCGACGGCGCCTGATCGATGGTGAACGAAAGCTCTGGACTTGCCGCGGTGACGCCGTTCGAGTCGGTGACTGACACTGTAATCAAGAGAATGCCCACCGCCGTTGGCATACAGGACAGCGTTAAGCTACTGACTGGATGGCAACCGTCCGGAAGCCCATTCCAGGTGAACGCGTCACCGCCCGAACCGCCGGTCGAAGTAACCGTGAATGTTACCGTTTGGCCTAGGTCAATAGACGGGGGCGACCCGACAGGCACGGTTACCGCCGGGTCCGCAAACACCTGGAACGGGAATGCGGAACTCGTCCCGGAAAAACCGCTGTAATCGGTCACCTTCACGACAATGGAATGGTTCGCAGGTGAGGTGGGGGAACAAGAAATGGCAACGGAATTCGTGGGCGAACACCCGCCGGGCAAACCCGTCCACACGAAAGAATCGCCGACCGACCCATGAGCTAGTGTGACGGAGAAAGTTGCGGCTTGCCCCACATCGACGCTCCCAGATCCGGCAGTGGATGAAACGCCTATCAGTTCCCAGGCAACCGAGACCCCCTCGCCAGATTCTCCGAATGAAAGACTGTCGGCCGAAGGGATCGGGAGATACCCTGTACCTCCGGAAAGTGTGAATGTGTAGGATCCTGTGGGAAGGTAGAAGCTTAGAACCACACCGTCGGAGGACTTTTGATCCGTTCCGATCGCTACGCCCCAAGTGAGGCCCGAAGGTAACCCGGTCTCACTCAACTGGACATTTGCCCAAGCCCCGGCAGTGAGCTCCGTGATGCTCCCTGCTGCCAGTGTGTAAGTCCCGAAGTCCTGAGTGTATCCTTCACATGCAACTTGGAAGTCGAGAGAAGTGGCGCCTACGGCGATCGTCGCGTTTCCTGCGAGAAAGGGAATACTGCCTTCACCCGAGAGGAGAGTTCCGTTACAGGACCCCGGACCCTGTAACTCGACGAGGGCGATAAGCGTGGAATACCACAATACTGCGCTGGTCTCCGTCCCGGTGGAGACTTGGGCGAAGAGAGAACCATTTGCGTCGGAGTAGTGACCTCCGACCTCGGCGCTGGTGATGGTCTCGCCGGTGTCTTCTGCAGAGTTCTTGGCGTTGTTGATCGTCTCGTAGTTGTTGCCGTTCCAGTAATTCAATCCCAACTGGAGGTTTGACGACTCGTCTATGGTGTTCAATCCACCGCCCGGGCCTCCGAGGACCCACTCGACGTCGTAGGCGAGGTCCACGGGGGTCGGGGTGCTACCGTCGACGATGAATCCGTCAGAATAGGCGAGCTGGGAGACGAAGTCGAACGTCGCTTCGTCGTAGGTGGTGAATCCGTGGCCGGCGTCAAACATGACCTGTACAATCGGCTGGCCATCCGCGTTCACTGAAGTGTTCAGGATCAGTTCGTATGTTCCCGGGTAGACGTAGATACCTGCGGGAAACTCGAAACCCTCGGCGTAGACCCCGCTCTGGACCGCGCCGTACCCGCTGATCGTCGATGAGTACATCGTGGCCCCGTAATCTGAGAAGTTCCAGATGTTGTCCTCAAACCCGATCACACTGTGCGACCCGGTATCCACGACCATGACATCCTGAACCCAGTAGGCGTACCAGTTGCCTCCGTCCTCAAACCCCAGAACCGCGTTGAGTTGGAATCCAAGTTCCGTGCTTCCGCAGGGGGAGGCGGCGGCACAGACACTGAGGGTTTCGATTGTTACGGAGCCCTCGAACGAGGAGGTGTTGTAGGAAACCGGCCCAGTTGAGGCTTGACCGGTATCAACGATTCCCATGGGGGCCTCGCCGGGAGCATAGGCTGCGGTCGCCTTACGCGGAGGAAATGCCGGCCATGGCGGAGCGGCCGATGCGCGTCCGAGTTGCGAAGACGCTTGGCTTCCTGGGACGCGGACGTCTTTGGTCGCGGGTACGGCGCTACTGGCGAGATCCCGAGCGTCGGTCGAATGCGAGTTGAATTGGAGCCCTGTGGCTGAACCTCCACTCGAACTGGGGAGACTCCCGCTCGCGGAGCCCGCAACGGCAACTAAGACTGCGATGACCAGGACGAAATCCGGCTCTTTTAACTCGGAGTGCCGCACGAACCATGAAGGCCCGCGGATCGTGTGCATATGCACCGCCTACTAGTGTGTATAAGTGCGTGACGCGGTGGCTTAATCCTTTGTAATTCCAGGCAACGAATCTTTGCCGAATCCTAGGAAAACAAGAGGGGACAGGGACCGCAACGCGGCCTCAACGCCTTCGATAAGCGACCCCGTGGAGCGCCACGACACCGATATTGACCCGGGCGGGATGCGCCAGGCGCGGGAAGAGGATGAACAGAGGATTCGATGACCGAGACCCCCGATTCCAAGGATGTTCCGACGCGACGTCTCCTCCCCGATACCGTAGACCGCACCGAGGTCTATCCGAACCTCTACGTCGGCGGGAAGGCGTCGGAGTGGCACTTCCCCGGGTGGGTGGTTGACGTACGGGAGGAAGATGAAACTCCGAACCGGGGGAATCGGCGCATTCCGGTGTTCCAACGACTCGCGAACGGGGGCTGGCGAGCGAACCCGGTTCTCGCGGATCAAGCGGTCAAGAAGATCGCCGAGCTTCTGGGACAGGGGAAGAAGGTCCTCGTCCGTTGTGGCTCGGGGATCGAGCGGTCTCCGGCGATCGTCGCGCTTTACCTCATTCGCTATCAGGGACTGACCGCAAGTGAGGCGTACGCTCGGATCCGGGCCGCCCGACCGCAAGTCATCGAGGACCACAGCCTCCTTCGGATGAGGCAAGAGGAACGGCCCCGATGAGAGGCCACGAGGAACGTTCGAGGACCCGCCCTCGTCGATGGATTCATTAGGCCGGGCCCGAGTATTGTTACGCTCTTTGTAGGAAGGCCGGGAACATGCCGAGAGGTGGCGGCGGTGGCCGCAGTTCAAACGACCAAAGGTCGGACGCGATGAACCCGAATAACCCAGAGTATCAAGCATCTCACGACAATACTTCGAATCAGGGAAATCCCAACAACGATGCGTATTGGGAGAGCCGAGGCGAAGGCGGGCGTCAAGATTCGGGGGGTCACGGAGGGCTAAGCCGTTTTGATGACGACTTCGAGGGCGACTCGAGCAAAACATCCCCCTCGGTTATGGACCTCTTGGAAAAGAAAACGGCAGAAAGACGGCGACCAGTCGAGATCGTCGCCCTCGCTACGATTCCCATGAACTGCCCGCGAGACGGAATGGTCGATGCGAAGTTTGTGTCCGCAGGCTTCACGTCCGACCTATACATTCAATGCCCGTTTTGCGGCGAGGTCGCTCAGGTGAAACCTCAAATCACTCGCGCGGGACCTCAGCCCCCCGACCAACACGGGATGCCGGACTATCTGTAAACCCTGGACGAATGAGCTCTCATGATCGATTTAGCGGGCGCCACACGGGAAGCGTGCGGTATAGTGGCGCTGGTCCGGTTCCAGACCTACGAGGAGCAAAACGCCGCGAGGGAAGGGCCGACTGCAGTCGGTCCGTGCGTCCCTTGACTCGCGACGAGCCGCCGAAGGCGGTTGCGACCGTCTGCTCGTACTGACCCGAAGCCGGACCTAACCCCTTCCGTCTGTGCTATTATCCAGGGAGTGCGTCACACTTTGAGGCAATGCCCTCGGGTCGGTGCAACCATTCATGGTGGAGATTCTGGATAAGGACCGAATCGTGGAGACGACACGGGGTTTCGCAGGACTTGAAGACACCCTACTACTTGTGACGCTCCCTAACCTCGAGGAGATGCAGAAGGTCGCCAAGATCAGGGGGTTGCCAGTTCTACACAACCACTCTGAGGGAAATGGAGCGGGCGGAAGCAGCACTTTCGACTTCTACGCCGTTATCGATAAGGAGCAGGGGACTGTCTATCGTTTCGACCTGTTCAAGAAGACCCCGCCAAAGAAGGCCTGACGGACCGAACGCCACGCGATCCGAATGGGGCCGAGAAGGCCCCCATGCGACGCGGTGAGGAGTGCAAACTTATCGCGCCGGTAGATATCGACCCTTCATGCCAGTCGACCATCCAGTCCCGGCGGTGACGGATAGAGACCTGTTGAAGATCGACGTTATCGCTCCTGACGGCGACTTCTCCGCGTGGGTCCGATGGAACGAACCTGCGGTCGAGCGGTTTCGTGAACGCGTTGGCTATGAAACTGCCTCAAGGCAACTGCGTCGACTAGGCGCGGACTTTGCCCAATCGATCGAAGACGTCCTGGCGGGGCGGACGCATCCGCCTGGCCCCTGCCTCCCCGGCTGCCCTCACCACGGGAACCCTACCGACACCAACTACGTGACGATTCCTTGACCTCCGAAGGACAACGCGTTCGATGATCGACCACGAGGAGCGCGCGACCCTATTCAAGACGTGGTGTAATCTGGGGGCAATGAATTCCGGCGCCAATGGCCGGTCAGCCCGAAGGGAAATCAGGTGGCAAGCGCCACCGGGTTAGATACACTCTCGGAGGAAGGACGGTGTTCTTCCTATCGGAATCCCGTAGCGGGCTCGTCGTCGGAATGGGGGATCTACCGGATCCCGCCCTCAAGAGATTTCACCTTACAGCCGTGCGAACCGAGCAGGGTTTTCGTTCGCACATCACTGACCAGGAAGGGAAGATCCCTCCGCGAATGATCCCCCCGAAGACTCAAGCGGACGGAATCAAGCTGATGAAGCGTCTGCGTCCCTCCTTGCGGAAGTACCGGAAAAACGAAGTTGCCTGGTTACCCATTGGTTCTGTAGCCGACCAGATGGATGGGTTACTAAAGCCTGAGGTAAAGGGCGGCAAGGAACAGATTCCCATAGAGCGATTCCGCGCTCCAATAACCTTCGATCTCCGGAACCCTAAGCATTTTCGAAAAATTCGCGTCGCCGAGTTGGCCGAATCCGGGAAGATTGCCTTCCGGATTGACGGAGGTAGGCTCTACGCGGTCGTCGCCACGAGAGACGGGATTCTTCTGAAGATGACCCCGCGGAGGCTCCAGAACTTTGTCATGGATCTTTTCGAATTCGCAGGGTTCAATTTCGATGAGTACCTCGTCCACCTAGACACTATTTCACCTCCGGTTCAGGTTAAGAAAAACAGTGACTACCCTCAACGGGTGAGGTCGAAGACCAAATGAGTTTCCTGTATACGGAGGAGTTCATCCCAAACGGGCAGGAACGGCACTGGCCGGTCTCCCTGTATCAGGCGGGAAAGCTCCGGCTTCAAGCCGTTGGCGATCGCAGATTCTATTGCGGATTGTTCGACGAGGCGACCCACAATCGCGCCACTGCCCGAGGGAGAGGTCCGTTCCCCTTCCTATTCACTTCGGACCGCACAGCGTTCGACCGGACCTACGATAATGTCCAGCCCGGGCTGTACTACGTCGTGGTTCGGGTGGGTATCTTCAATCCGCCCGGTGGGAACGTTCGTGTTGTCCTCGATCGGACGTGGGGATAACGTGACCGAGACCGACCAACCCAGCAAACTGACCCGAAGCTGGATCGTGGCGATCGTCACAGCGTGCGTGGTCACAGTCGTCGTCGTTTTGTCGCTGGTCGACTATTGGGTTTGGACCAACGTCTCCTATTTGGCGACTTTCGAGGCGATTGTTGCCGAGTCGAACGTCGCGCTCGCCGTGGGCGCGGGGTTCGCAATCTGGTCGAGCAGTGGAGAGGCCAAGGACACAAGGGAGGTTATCTTTGAGATTCACAGGGAGGCCATGGAGGCTCGGGAGCTCTACCGGAAGGGTGTGGCGACTGAAACCTCTCCTCAACCGCCGCCCCCTCCACCTCCAGCCGCGAAGCCCTAAGTCTCGGGTATCGTCAAAGCTCAATTGATCAATCGATACCCTTGTTGGAAAGGAACCCGTTTCGAGATCTCACCTCTCGGTCCATCTCTCGCCACGTCGATAAGGGCGGTATGGAACCTGATCCGATTTGTCCGACCTGCGGCGCGGCGGTGGACCTGACCAGGCGGAACGCGGTGACTCCCGTGATTTACCGGAACGTGGTGTGTCGCAACTGCGGGACCATCTGCATTTTGGACGGGCCGGAACGGAATGTGATTGACGGCTCGGAACCGGCCACAAGCGCCGTAGACGGCTAGGTGCGCATCCGGGCGTAGTCCAAGTGAAGGCCACAGTATCCAACGATGAATTTGCGCGCAGATGGATCAATCTCGAAGAATATTTGGACGGTGTCTTGCCGGTCTCCCCCACCTATTGTTAGATGTCGCTCCATGAAGAGAGATCTGTCACCGCTCGTGAACGTTCTCTGTTGTCGGAACTTCGCCCCTGTTGTCTGACTCTCCTTCGCGCTGTACTTGATTCGATAAGGCGCGAATTGGTCCTCGAAGCGCCCCACACTCGCACCTTTGTCTAACGATGCGAAGTAGTCCGAAGCGATTCGATGGAGAATCTCCAACGCCTGAAAGACGCTTTCATAGCGTTCTGATCTTGAAACCCCGGCCGATTCGAGAGCAGATGGCCAGAAGTCAAGTGAATCCGAGAATCGGGTCTTGGCCCGCGCAACGGCTTCCGCCACTGATCCCAGCTCTCCCCCCTCGGCAGTCGGGACGTTCGCCGTTGCCTCGCTGGGTGCCGGCGATTGATACAATCTCCAATCGGAAAGGCGTTCCTTTAGCAATCGGTTCTCTTCCTCGAGTGAGCGGACGAGCTCCTCTCGCTGTGCCAGCGTGCCCAGAATCTCGTCGATTCGGGCTTGGTAATCCTTGCCTAGGCTCGCTTTGAGATCTTCCAGCTGACGTACTTGTCGCTCTTTCTGCTTGGTCTTTGAGGCTTGGAGGACGCGCGAAGTAATCGGTCCGTCCACGTAACGAAATGCCGAGATTCTTGCCAAACGGTCGAACAGGCGGTCCTCGAGTAGAGCCCCCTGTTCCGTGATTCGGGCGATGATATCTGGATGATAGAGTGGATGTTTGGTAGGTGGGTCCCCCGGTGAGAATCCGGGCCAGTACACCCGAACCGCACCGTTGTAACATGAGAGTCTTGGTGGCATCAAGTCAGTGAGTCGATACGAGGTGCCGCGCTCAGAGAGAGCGTAGACCACCGCGAGACCGACTAGCTTGCTTGCGAGGCGGTCGGGATCGACAACGAAGTCGTCGCTCGACGCTCTCCTCGAGACCACGATGGTGGGCAATTGCCTGTTCCCATCGAATAACTCTCTCTTTACGAAATTGTCAACATCTCCAGTCGATAGAGGGATTGGCGTCCCTGAGACTCTTTGCGAACCCACCCGACACTCAAGTGTCGCCGCAACCTCACCTACCAGCCTCGGTGATCTCAGTGTGAGATCAGGGGGGCGGTACTGGAGTCGAGTCGAATCGAGTTGAAGCGTCAGTGCGAACTCGCATGACGACGCGTCCTCGGAAAGCACAACCCTGGCCTGCCACAGGAGCGATTCATCTTCTGGGTGAGGATAGCGCCAAACGAGCGCCCAACAAGATTCCCCGGAGTCAGTCCGTTCTGAGGCGGCCTGAATGCTATGCCCCTGAACGGGTTCGAGACCTTTCAGTTCAGGAGGTAGCTGAATCTCCAATCCCTTCCAGCGCTTGTACCAGCTTTCTATCCAGGAACGAGTGAGAGCTCGAACAACCTCGTCCGGAGAGGAGGGCTGGCCCGAGCCTCCCTTCGGGATTTCGAAGCGGGCGGCATACAGTTGGACCATGTTGGTCTCCTCAACGCACGCTCATGTGCCCTAATGGCTGTTCGGTTTCAACCCGGGTCATGGGTCATTCGGGTTGGGGACTCAGACAGATGCGACATTGCCGAACCATCGGGAAGTCATCCCAGTCGATCCGCGTCGCCTCGCGATCCTGCAACCGCTTGAGATACTCGACCAGGGCGGTCGTCAGGTCCGCCTCTGTCTGTGCAGCAGAGGTCGCATGAACCAGGACGTCGGGAAAGCCCTCCACGATCCCGAAGAAAGACGGGGGGTCGGTGTCGTGCTCCCGCACATCCAGGATTCGCAGGCGGAACTCGAACATTCGACCCCCGGGCCTGCTTCAGGCCGGTAGGGAACGCGCCACGACACCGGCGAATGATTCTCCCGCTTCCATGTCCCGGAACTTCGCGTGGAGCGCCCGGAGCGCGAGCACCTTCTCCTCGAGGTCCTCGAAGATAGTCTGGTTCACCCGCGTCCGCAGCTCCTTCGCTGTCTCCCCGTCGCGGGCGTAGTCCGCGAACCCGCTCCGCGCCGACTCGAACGAACCCGCGTTGAAGACGAGCTGGCCGGAGGCCCAGGCGCGGCCGGCCTCGGGGCTGGCGCTGGCCTCTTCCTCGATGTGGGCGACCTCGATCGTGGGTCGGGGCGCGACGGGAGGTTTCGGCGCCGTGGGACGCGGGAGGTCGCTCGCGCGGACGAATCCGGGGAGTGGATCAGCGTCCTCGCGGGCCCGGGGCTTGCCGTGGTAGGTCCCGTAGTCGGGCGAGTGCTCGCGGAGGTAGGCTGGGTACGGACGCGGCCCGCCGAAGTCCACGACGTAACGGACCTCGGAATCCCGCGGGATCTGGAAGCCGCATCCGCAGGCGCACTTTCGCGGGAAGCGGTTCCCGGTGACGGTTCGCAGGCGCGAGGCCGTAGCGGTGGGTTCGGTCGGCGTTTGGTTCTCTCGTGTCGGACTCTGGATGCTTGCTTGCATCG
>CAVTJV010000004.1:0-3795 GCA_963735185.1 uncultured Thermoplasmata archaeon | reverse complement strand
GTGAGGGTTCATGTGGCGAATTTCATACTTAAACGTCTTGATGTATTTTGTACAAAATAACTCTAAGTACAGGCTGGAACATAGTCATTGTGAGGATGGGCGCCCAAACCTATCTCCCGATAGAGATCCTCGATTACGTCGAGACCCATTCGACCCCGGATGAGTCCCCGTACGGGATCAGCCAGCGGGAGCTCGCAAAGGCCCTCGGTTACCATCCGTGCTCCATGTCCCGGCCCCTGACATCGCTCGTGGGCGAAGGGTACTTCACCGAGCGCCGGGGGTTGGTCCGGGACGGAGTCCGGAAACAGCTGACTTACCGAGTCACCGAGACGGGACGAATTCGATTGCGACGCGAAACGCGGGAGGTGCCCCTATTCTCGGGCGAGATTCCTCCGCCACCGCACCCTTTCCTGGGACGAAAGGATGAACTTGCCCAACTCGCGGATTTCGCACTGGAAGGAGGGGGCATCACATTCGTCGATGGACCTCCCGGAATGGGCAAGACCGCGCTCGTCAGCCGCCACCTTCGCAGCGTAAAGCGGGGGCGGATCCCATTCTGGTTCTCCGTCCGTCCCGCCAGTTCCCCCCGACAATTTGTTGGCGCGCTGACCCACGCCCTGTCCAGTCTCGGCGCGCACCAGCTGGCGTACTACACCCAGATACCTCGCGCGCCCGTCGCGCGCGAGGTGGCGGACCTCGTGGCAAAATCCCTAGGAAACCGCCCGCTCGCCGCGGTAATCGACGACGTTCAGATGGCGGGCCCTGACATGAAGGCCTTTCTCGCGACGTTCACCAGTTTCCTAGCCGCGCGGGGTGCGCACCTGTTCTACTTTGTGAGTCAAGTTGATCCAGCATTCGACGCGCCGGGAGTCCCGAGCCATCGGCTGACGATTGGGGGGCTTGACCGTGTGGCCGCCCACGACCTGACCGATCGGCGCGGGGGTCTCGCGGACCGGTTCGAAGCGGTGTACCAGTCGACACTCGGTTCTCCTCTCCTGCTCGAGTTGGCCGTGTCGAACCCGGGTGTAGATGCAAATCCGACGGCACTCCCGACCGCGGTCATCGCCCGCCTATCTCCGGAAGATGTCCGGTCCCTACTGTCCGTCGCTCTGGCAAACGAGCCAATCCCGATTGCGTTCGCTAGCGAATTCGAGGGGACCCCCGTCTCTCGGCTCATAGAACTGGAAAGGATGGGCATCCTTCACCGAACCCTCCAAGGCCGGGTTGAGGTCCTGCAGGTCGTCAAGACCGCGCTTCTCGCCCGGGCGACGCCAACGGATGAACGAGAGGCCCACGCTCGGCTTGCGCTCTACTACTCCCGAAGCCATCGTCCAGATGCGGTCCGGGAGCGCTTCCTGCACCTAGTCGAAGGAGAGCTCTGGAAGCCTGCCGCGCAACTTCTCTCCCAGCAGGAGACGACGCTTCTCCGTCTGGGTTACTCAGAGCCGTTGCGGAATGCGTTGAGGCACCTATCCAACGTCCTGCCTCGGGGCCAACCCAGGGTTCGGGTACTTCAGGTTGAGGCGACGCTTCTGCGATTGCACTCCGATTACTCGGAAGCCATTTCGACCCTCCGGCGCGCGATAACCGAATCCGGTCGCGAGCCGCGGACCACGGGGGAGTGCCTCCTCTCCATCACCGACATGTACATCCACCTCCACCAGATTGACGAAGCGCAGAAGACGTTTGAGACCGCCCAAGAGATTGGACCCGTGAGCCGTCGGCTTCGGGCCTTTCTCATGCTGACCGCAGCGCGGTTGGCTCAGGCCCGAGGAGAGGACCGCCTGGCCCAATCCGGCTACGAGGAGGCTTTTGAGCTCTGCCGGAAAGTGCACGCCAGCGACCTGGCCCTCGAGAGCATCGCGGCATGGTCCCGTCTGGTGGAGCTGTACAGTGGCCCCGAGGTCGCGTTGAGACTGATCGCAGACGCGCTCCCTGACGCTCGCCAAGCGGGCCGGATGGACGTCGTCTTCAACCTGCAACTGGTGCGAGCGCGCTCGTACACTCGCCTGGGCCAGGACCAGCTCGCCGAGGTCGAGATGCGCACGATCCGGTCGGAAGCCGAGGCACTGGGCTACATGACCCAGCTTACTCATGCGTTCAGCAGCCTCGCGTCTCTGGCGGAAAGGGCGGGCCGGTGGCCCGAAGCCATCAATTACGCCAAACACGCAATCGGGCTCGCCGAACGTCTCGGGGACGAACTACTCCTCGGTCACACGTTGGCCGTGCTTTGTGCAACCGAGAACCGTCAGGCAGCGGCCATGGAGAATGCTCCGGCCTCGTTGAGTGCGGACGCGATCGCCCATGGAGAACGGAGCGTGGAGGTCCTCGCGAAACTGCCGCCTTCGGATTCGCTTGTCCTGGCCAATTCCTATCTAGCTGAAGCCTACGCCGACCGCCACGATAAAGCAAAGGCAGCCCAATACTACAACACAGCAATCGAGCTCGTCGAACGGCTGCAGCTCCCGTGGCTGAAGGAGATGATTGTGACTGACCTCAAGCCAAAGGTCTTCGCAGCCGCGTAATCTCTGTGGGGTCGTCGCCGGGCGCCCACTGACGGGCGGCGGCACCCAACAAACCGGGGGTGGGTCCCCGGATTACTTACTGCTGGTCTTGGAGAGGGGTCGGGAACGTGGGGATGTACATGATCAGTGCTCACCTCCGCGCGAGCCCTGAGAACCCGGGTATTTAATGGGCCTGATTTCCTATCGGCCGTTCGAGGTCAGATATACCACCCGTATAGGTGCGCGCAGATACGTACCAGGAATAGTTTCCTGTTGAGGTACGAGCCATGCCGGGTGCGACCAGTCCAACGCCGGCAGAATGCAGACAGGCGCTGCCTTTCTCAGTCGGTGGACGACTCTTGCATCATCCCCGTCGCGCCGCCTCTTGAGCCCACGGGTTTGCAGGATTAGTGTCCGACCGACCTCTCAGGAACCAGGTCCGTCTTCCCGGACGACCTTCCACACCCGTACCCCTCTTGGGGCTTGTAATGGTATCGTTTGGGACCCGTGTTCAGAGACGGATTACCGGGGAACCTTACGAATTCGGACCTCGTCGCCCTTCCAGTCAAAGCGGAGTCGGGGCCGTCCCTGCCAGCGCTTCCGACGGTCCCAGAGGGCCCCCGCGAGAAGCGGGAGACCTATCGAGGCCTCCACGTGGGCAACCGCTCGAGTGGCCGTCCGGGAGATCTTTCCCCAGGACTGGGCCTCCTCGAGCGTGCTCCCCGAAAGCCCTCCCCAATGCGGAACGTCGGTCGTGAGCTGAAGGGCGTAGAAGTGGCCCTCGCCCTCGCGCCCGAAGGCGTAGTTCGCCATCACGATCCCGTCATTGATCCAGTTCTTTGGCGTTCCCCCACCGATGTAGATGACCGCGGTGCGGGGGGAATGTCCCAGGATCTGGACCAGCTCGTAGTTGTCCCGGACCGCGTCCAGGATGAATCGGTCGGGTCGGTGACGGTTCGCCTGGTAGTGCAGCGTGAGCCCGATTCCGATGGAGCTGTCAATGAGCGCGGGGGAGAAGACCGGGACGCCCCGACGCGCCGCAGTGGCGAGGATCGAGTTCGGGTCGGGGAAGCGCGAGCCGAGGAACGCGAGGAACTCGCGAGAGGACGCCGGTCGGCGGGGAACTCTTCCGTGATCCGCCCGATGACCCGGTCGGTCTTCTCGAACTTGAGCTCGTCCACGTACGTGTCGTAGATCCGGTCGAGGTACAGCTCCCGCAGACGGAGGTCGTCCGCCTCCGGGCTTCCCATCCAGTGACGACCGCCGACCGACTGGTAGAGGTCCTGATAGA
>CAVTJV010000003.1:0-18066 GCA_963735185.1 uncultured Thermoplasmata archaeon | reverse complement strand
GGTGGGCGAGATTCGAACCAATGAATCCGGCTCCGCCTGTAATAACCACCCTCAGATGGATTGCCCCCCTTGAATCCAAGAAAGGAGCGGTTTAAACAGTTACGTCGGCTTTGGCTACTTACACTTCGGAGCAGGCTGTCCACTGATGTGGTCGGGCGTCTAAGCCGTATCTAACCCGCCCTCTTTGAGGAGCTCCAGCCATCCAAGGGACTTTTGCAAGGGGAACATCGCTGTAGTGACCCCGAAAATGGCCCCGAGGAAGCAATCACTTCGCGTTCAGAGATCCAGAAAGGCTCGAAGCGGACGCGCGCCGGAAAGCCCACGTCAAGGGGGCAGGGCCCAAACTGCCGTCGGCGGCCAGCGCAGCACTCAAACTGTGGCCGAAGTCTGTGCAAGACTTACGCTGATGAGATAGACCGACATCGTACTGGAGAGTTCGATGCCAGGGAAGCTCAGGTAGCCTACGGAGGTCCACGTGAACGACATCTTTTCGACTTCGTGAGATAATGAGGTGGTAGAGTTCGCCTGACTTAGCACGGTGAGGCTCTTGATCACCTCGACGGGGGGAACTTTCCAGGCGCCGTCAGTGTAGTTCGTGCCGTTAATCACGATCTGGCGATAGCTATAGCCTCCGTAATTCAACACCACCTTCTCATTCACGAAAGCGGGAGTGTCAGCGACCTCGAGTTTGAGTTGCGGGCCGGCATTAGGAGTCTGGAGTTCGAGGTTGAACGAGACAGTATATTGCCCGGGAGGCAGATAGATCAGTCGCGGGCCTCCCCAGAGATAATTGCCCGGAGCTCCGCTCAAATTGGAATGATAGTAACTTGGCCCCTGGGAAGAGGCAAACTGGCTAGATGCGTTACCGTAGTGGGTTGTGAGTTGACCACCGGCCCAGGTCGAATTCCAAGAGGCAAGAACGCTTGGGATCCCGCCCCAGTTCCGTTCATAGATGTAGGCGCCGTCCATCGCGGCGTAAACGCCGAAGCCCGAGACGTTGCTGGTTAGGTCGGCGTCGCTTTGGAGGATGACTGCATTCGTCGGGTCGACCCGGTAGTCAATCGCGACGAAGCTCGATTGATTCAGCCAGTTGTCGATGGCGTCTTTGATGGTAACACCGTCCGGAAGGTTGGTCAAGTTGTTCACGACATACGCGTCGGGTCGGCTTGAAAGCTCTGGGAAAAGATGAGACGTTGTGAGAACGGAGGCTTGAGGGGGAATCGATTCCAAGAGGGATTCCAATGCGCGTTCGTGGGCGTTAGGGCCATGAAGGCCAAACGTGATTTGGGATCCTCCGGCCGCGGGGCTGTTGAGCAGTGGGTTCGCATAGGCAGACGCGGCCAACACACACACGACGAGGATAGCAAGCGTGGCCGCCATGGCACCGTTGACCCTATTCGGAGAGATTCGGGGACGGAAGTGGCGCAAAGTTGACCAGGTCGCATTGGTCGCAGACGCCCCAACCGCATGGGGGGCCGAAGTCGCCTGGGTCGCGGCAAGGCCACGGGTCCGGCCTCCCAGCTCACGACGCAGTCGTCGGAGTCCTCTTTCGGCGGTTCCCAACTCATCCGATGCCAACAGTTTGTCATCGAGGCGAAGCTGCTCACGGGCTCGGACATGAGTTGGCGTTTCTGGCGAGACTGTCTGAAGCTCCGTGAGGAAGTTACCCACCTGAGTCGTCAGTTGGAATGCCAAGTCGCGATGTCGCTGTCCGGCGTCCACACCGTTGATGAGATCGGAGACAAGCACCGTGCCTTCGATGGCTCCGACAAACAGGAACGCGGAGAACATGGGAACGAACTCGCTACCGAAGACGTACAACGTGGAGTTGCTGGACAGGAATGCCAACGAAAGGTAACCGACTACCGGCAATATGTAGCGGAGTCCGCCCAGGATAGATATAGCCCCTGAGGCGAGAATGACCACTGCCAAAAAGAGGATCTTTTCTGACCCTTGGAACTGGAGCGCCGCCCCGGCAGCCCCTGGGTGCGTCACGGCGCGGACGAGGACATCCGGAAGCGACGTGGCCCCGAGCACCTGGTAGCGAATCCCATACGAGCTCCCAAACCCGCCCCCGCGACCCGTTAGCGAGAGCGCACCATACGCCACGGCCAGCCAGATTCCCGCTGCTCCCAGTGCGATCAGGAGAGGTCGCCGTTGCTGGACGGCAGTCCAGTACGGAGAGCGCGAAGGCCCGAGAAACGTCCCGACCAACCCTCCGACGGTAAACAGAATTAGCAATGGAGGCATGCTCTCCATCACTCCTAAGGTGAGCAGCCAGAAGATTAGGAATGACCAGAACCGTCCGACCGTGAAGAAGTACATTGCGACCAGGAGGAGGAGAGGAACCAAACACTCGGGGTCGAAGTTGTTCCAGTCGTTCGCAATCGTAAGCGGGCTGATGAGGTACAGCGCCGCGAACAGAACCGGGACAACGCCCCCTCGGAAGTAAACCCGCGCTATCCCGTAGATAGGAATTGCTCCCAGCGCGAGCGCGGCTTGCTTCAGGATTATCAAGGTGACCGGGGAGGCAGCGATGGCGTAGAGTGGAACGAGAAGAACGAGAGTGGGGGAGAAGTGAACCGCCCAGAGGGTCCCATTAGTGCCTCCCGAGATGTTGACAGTATAGTAGAAGAAACCCTGCCCGTGAACCGTTGTATAGAACGCCTGGTTGTAGGCTCCCAGGTCGCCTTGGCGAGAGTGGAATCCGAAGTAGTTCTGCGTCTGGACCCATGCAAGGATAGCCGTTTCAACCAGCGCTGCAAATGCGACACCCCACACAGTAGTCGAGGGCCGCGGTATCCAGGCAGGGATGCGGAACCTCGAACGACGAATCCGTTCGGGAGGTTCCTCTCCCGCGCCAGGCATGGGCGCCACGGGGGCGGCCTCTCTTGGCGTATCCCGCGGGCCATCGCTCTCCTTCTCCTGACGCGCTGGCAGGGAAGGTGTGAGCCAAGTGGGCTCACCTTCGGATAAAGACACCATAGTAGTCATGCTGAAGCCCATGTTGAGATTTGGCATGCGATGGCGCGAAAAGTATGCGCTCGTTCCAGGATCGGCGAGTGAGCCCCTACAGGCCGAAGCTCGTCTTCCATCCGTGTGACAATCGAACACCCCGGCTTGGTCATACATCGTCACCGAGGTTGGGAGTTGGTGAGACCTGAGATGTTAGTAGGAGAGTGCATCGGTAAAGAGTGTGTTTCCCCGCCGCACGGATGATAAGCTTTGGGGCCCGCGACGTGTCGGTGAAGCCTCTGGCCGCTGGTCAAGCACTTGCCTCGTTACCATTGAGGTTCCTTCGTGAAAGCTCGCATGGGTCTAGTCGTACCCCCACGATCGCAAGCGTTGGTCGATCTTCACATCGACCGGCTCGGGACCCTTACCGGCTCGGGCCAGTCGGGCGGCCTCTGCGGCCTCGTAGGGCCCAAAGATCTCGCGGTAAGCAATCGTAGCCGCCTCTCCTGACAAGCGCTCCGAAAGCGTGATGTCGGGATCTTTCAAACCCTTCCAGCGGAGGATTTCAGCGGTCTCGAAATCCAACAAGAACTTCTCGTCCCCTCGATATGCAGCCAAGAGTCGGTGATTCCACGACTGGTCGGATCCGATCCCCTTTAGCGATCGGATCTGGTCCGATGCTGGGCCGCCCTCACCGTAGACAATTGTGGAGTCGGGCGCTGTTGCCGAGTAAGGGAACGGCGCGTGGGCGTCGTTGTCGTATGGGACCTCTCCGGCCGCAGCCGCCTTGACCCAAGAGGCGATTTCGCAGAGGCTCACCCAGCGGTCGACCTTCCGGGGGATGTTGATTCCGCGGGGTGCGCTCACCACCAACGGAACCCGGAGGACCGAGTCGGTCGCTCCACACCCATGGAAGTAGTTCCCCAACTCACCAAAGGCCTCGCCGTGGTCTGCCGTCACGATCACCATAGTGCGCTCCTTTTCCCCATGCTTTTCGAGCAGTCTCAGGAGCCGGCCGACCTTTCGGTCGGCGGCTTCGATTGACTTCACGTACCCCCTAACGAGCGGACCTGGCCGCATATGAGATTGAAAACCGGGAACGGAGAGCACGTAGAATCGTGGGGCGGTGAGGTAGACTCGGTCCAAGAACCCGATACGTTCATCATCGGGGACGAGGTCGTAAGGGTCGTGAGTATCGACCAAATTGAAGAAAGCATAGAAAGGACGATCGGGGGATCGACTCGCAAGCCAGTTATCGAAACCTGTGACCACGTACTCGCCTGTGACCTCCTCTTTAAACGCGACCTCCTGGGAATGGAAGAGCAAGGAAAGTGGAGTGATGAGGGGAGGTAGACGCGATATCAACTTGCGCACTCGCGAAGAATAGAGAAACCCTGCCCTTCCAATCATGCCATTGACAAAGGTCCTTTCTTCCTCCGATATTCCGATCTTGACGGAACACTGGACGTCAAACCCGTGTTCCAGTCCGTATCCGCCGAGGAGGTGAATGTTCTCGGAGAACATGGCGGTCTCGTAGCCGCGCTCTCGGAGGGCCGAGGCCGTCGTTTCGAGTGGAACGGTTAGCTTCTGGAAGGTGCGGACCCCGTGAACGTTGGGATAAAAGCCGGTGAAAATCGAGAAGTGCGAGGGAACCGTCCAGTTCGCCGAAGCGACGGCGCGGGGGAACTCGGTTCCTTGGGCGGCGAGAGCGTCAATGACAGGTGTCTCGGCGAGCAAGTCGCCCCCGCTCGTCGCGAAATTCTTCGCACGAGCACAGTCAAGCACCATTGTAACTATGTTTGGTGGCCGAGAGGACACCCGCTCGCCGGGGATCTTGTTTGACATAATCCTGGACCTTCAGGTACACTTGGAGGAGAAGAAGGTTACCAGGGGGGCTGGTACCACACGCTGCCGCCGATGAACTCGAATTCCCTGGCAATCATCATCGGCAGCGCGACGCCACCCACAACTCATGAATCCCTTGCGCAAGGTGTTGCCGCCAACTCCAGGCCTGCGGTCGATGTCCTTTGCCAGGCTGAGCGACTATGGCTTCATCGGAGGCCGAATCGGAATTCGCACAGCCGAGTTCTCAGGCATCGGGACCAATGAACGAAGGATCCGATGACGCCGCCAGTGCCCTTGCACCGACTGGCCATCTCCCATCGGGTTACGAAAGGGTCCGACAAACCCCCGGAGCGGGCCGATTAGGCATTTCGGGCGCAGACTGACTCGGAGCGCATTCCCTTCTATCTTGATGAGAGAAGCGCACGTTGTCATCTGGCCCTTCTGTTGGAGAACGAAATCCTGGGGCCCCAAACGTGCGTCCGTCTAGACCCAACTCACCCAGTGCACTACTTCTTGGACTTCCCGAGGCGGGGAATCGGGAGTCCTTCGGCCGTTCGACGAGTCTTGGCGAGCGCCTCAAACCGTCGATCCGGGAGGGGTAATAGTTCACCGAGGGAACCTATATGAGCGTCACGTTTGTTCTAAACATCGATAAGTCCGCGCGAACCCGTGCGGCGGTACCGCACAGGTTTGAGACGGCGACGAACTCAACGTGAAAGCTCTAGTTTCGCGCCGTATCGAATCCTCGGAGTCAGGTTATACCCAGCCTATCGTTCAGCCGATTGACGAGGCGCGAGGTCTACCGATTAGGAGTACGCCCTCCGCCACGGTAACGAAAGATACGGCGGGCTGGGGACGATTCCGCCCGCGCACTTGTCACATCTATGAACCGGCCGATGAGACCGATCTCGTCGCCATGTTACGGACCCCCCACCAGCCCACATGCATTCCTCGCGGGTTGGGTCGGAGCTACGGTGATGCCGCGGTAAACGGCAACGCAGCAGTGGTGTCGATGGCCCGGCTCGACCGAATCATGGCATTCTCAGCGGACCTGAAAACGATAGAGTGTGAGGCCGGCGTCAGCCTCGATCGCATCCTCCAAGTGATACTGCCTCACGGCCTATTCCTACCGGTAACGCCCGGACTCGCCAAGTGACAATAGGCGGTGCAATCGCGGCCGATGTACATGGCAAGAATCACCACTTGGTGGGTTCGTTCGCGAACTTCGTCCGGGACTTCGAGCTCCTTACGGCGGAGGGGGACCGGCTCCACTGCTCCCGCAAGGAGCATCCAGATGTGTTCTGGGCGACAATCGGGGGCATGGGACTTACAGGGTTCATCACGCGGGCTCGGATTCTCCTCAGGCCTGTGGAGTCAGCCTACGTGAACGTTCGGTTCGAGAAGACGAAGACCTTAGAGGACACCCTCCATCTGCTCGAGAAGGGTGATCGCTCCGAAGAGTACTCCGTGGCCTGGGTCGACTGCGCAGCTCGCGGGACGAGTATGGGCAGGTCGGTGGTTATGTTCGGCCGCCATGCAACCGCAGAAGAAGCCGCGCCTCGCTCGAAAGAGCGCCTCGCCTTCCCTCGTCGGCGGGGGATCTCTGTCCCATTGGCGATTCCGCTCGCGCCTCATCGAAGGTGGACTCTGGGTGGCCTGAATGCGGTTTATTACGCAATCAACCCGAACGCCGTGGTCCGACTCGTGGACATCGATCGATTCTTCTATCCGCTCGATGTCGTGGGAAATTGGAACAGACTTTTCGGGCGCGACGGCTTCCTGGAATATCAATTCGTGGTCCCACACGACCGTGCGATTACAGTTATAGAATCGGCTCTCGAGCGAGTTCGCTTGTCGGGCCGGACCCCGTTTCTAGGCGTGTTGAAGCGGTTCGGTCCCGCCAGCGGTGGACTGCTGAGTTTTCCGACTTCCGGTTGCACGTTCGCGATGGACCTACTTGTCGACAAGGGTCTCCCTAACTTGTTGCAAGGGATTGAGGGCGCGGTGGTGGAATCAGGCGGCCGAATCTACCTCGCCAAGGATGCGATCCAGACTGCGGAGGGATTCGCTCAGTCTTACCCCAGACTGAACGACTTCAGGACGATCCAGCAACGCCTGGACCCTAATGGCAAACTGTCGTCATCGCTTGCAAGGCGTCTTCGAATCACCGCGTCCTGAGAATACTTCCATGGCGCGATCGTGGACTAAGTCGATACTAGTTACGGCGCTGCTCGAGTTCACAGGGAGGAGGGCTATTGCAGTCCGGCCTACAATTGACCCCCCCGGGTCGACGAGGGAGCGTAGACGGACGTCCCAGCGGCACTCACTTCACGGACTTGCGTCGATTGTCCCGGTATGCAGATGAGTGTGCGTGCGCGTCCCGCCAACGAATGGGTGAGCGACGCTGACGTGAGCCGGGCCTGTTTCGGGTCATCCTCGGCTCATGAATCGTTTCCGATCCTTGGGAAGCTCTCAAGCACTCGTGCCCATTCTTCGGGACTCGGCCACTATCGGAGCTGAATGGAGTGGGGGCGCGGCAACCAATGAAGATCCTGATTGTCGTGGGACGCGATCCGCTACATCCCCGGGTGGGTGGTGGCCCTCTACACATGGCCCTCCTCGCACGCGAACTCGCCTCTCGGGGCCACTTGGTCACCCTTTGGTCTGCTAGTGCCTCCAGGGCTCCTTCGTCACGATCGCTCTGGATATCTCCTCATTGAGCGCCTCGCGCCGTCGCGCCTCCTCGCACCCGTCGTCTGGGCTCGATTTCTCGTCGGATCGGCTCGGAGGTTCGATGTAATCCTCGAAGAAGTCATCGGACCCGAGCGTCTTCCCTTCCTCAGTCCGCTCCTCTCCCATCGACCGTGCGTCGGAATGTGGTATCAAGACAACCGACCTCTCTTCATCGCATCCTATGGTCGCGTTGCCCGACAGCTTGCCTCGATGCTTCAGACGATCTTGGTGCGCGCCTACCGTCGTCGATTCCTCATTACTCCGTCTGAGAGCACACGGCAATGGCTGATTTCCACCGGAGTATCGCCTGATCATGTCGTCGTCCACACTCCCAAGGTAACGGGAGGGGGGAACCCGGCATCCCTCCCTCCGTTCGCGGCAAGGAGGAACCGGTTCGTGAGTATCGGGAAATTTCAGCCGCTCAAACGGTTCGAAGAGGCGATCGACGTACTAGACCGATTGACCGATTTTGTTCCCGACGCCGAGCTCGTGCTGCTCGGTCGTGAGGACAACGCCGCGTACCTGACAGAGCTTCGATCGCGAATCGCTCGGTCGCGTTCCACCGCCCAGATTTCGCTTGTGCTGAACGCCGCGGAATCGGAGAAGAACGCAATCTTGACCTCCGCAAAGGCGTTGAGCATCCACAGCCCAATCGAGGGATTTGGTTGGACGATTCCAGAAGCGGGCCTTTACGGCGTGCCGGTCGTCACGAACAAAGGGACGCCGGCACTCGCGATTGAGGAGGACATCAACGGTGTAAGGGTCCCTTTCGGCGACGTTGAGGCGTACGTGCGCACCTTGGCCCGATGGATGACCGACGCGGCAGAATGGTCCCGCCTCTCGCAGGGAGCGATTCGAATCGCTCACCGCTTCGAGGACCCTTCACTCTCCCCAGTCGTTGAGTCTTTGGTCCTCCGCGCGGTCCAGTCCGGAAGAACACGAACGTCGGTTCAGCGGTGATGGCAGGCTGAGAGCCGCGTTCAGGATAATCACCCTGTCAGACGAGGTTCGGGTGGGTGGACGAGCATTCCTCGAGGAACCGTGGGCATTCCCGGAGGGGCCGGACGAGGGCCTCGCATCCGGCGTGTCCCCTCTTCGCAGCTGGGATACGCGTCCCCTCTACCTCGCTATACGCATCCCGATCGTGGAGTCTGCCCAGACCTCAGGTCTTACCTCCTCGGGGACATCCTCAGCATTGCGTTGCGCGACGGTAACCGCGGGGTTGCCCACCGGTGCCGGGGATACGGAGGGGCCTTCCGACACGTGTGCGACTTGCCCGGGTCTTCATCAAGACAGTACGTTGGCCGTTCAGACGTCGGCGCGTCGATCGCTCAGGATCAGCTCCGGGCTTCACGCCGCTACCCGATCTGGGTCACACGCGGGTTTCCTCGGTTCGGGCCTAGCGCCCTTGAGATGTCTCCATACCAACCCGTCCAGCCCAATGAACAAAGGCATCAGTCCGGGAGGTTCACCAGTTCATGCTATGACAGAGCGGACATCGAATTCATACCGTCGTTCTGCGCCTCCCGCAGGAACGTCGCGTGATCTCAATGGGGCTGACCCACCCCCTGAATCGAAGCCCTGACCGTCTCCCCACCGGTTGTTAGACTATGGGAATCCGGGTTGTCGGGTCAGTGACCCCATTCAGGTGTAACAACTAGGAATGCAACCCGAAAGGTTCTCTACGGTCGCGGGTCCTCATAAGATCCATCTCATCCCGCCCTCCAGCCTGACGAGAGGACACGTGTAGATGCCGGAATTGCGTACTACGCCAAGGACGGTCTAATCCTGCTGTTCGGCGGCACTCCCCTCAGCACTGGCGCCCGCGATCTCAAAGGCACGTAAGAATTCTCAAAAGGACCGTGGAAGAACATAACGACGACAAGCGCAACCAAGCGCTCCGACTATCCTGGAATGACCCTTGATGGCAGGGATGGGTCCGTACCAGAATTCGGAGGGGTGTACAAAGCTTACGCCAAGTCCCAGACCTAGACGTCCCTCGACGGGGCCTGGAAACTGGTCTAATCGGCACGACCAAGCTTGCACCTCGAGCCCTGCTTTGCTGTGATTCATTGCTCAAGAGAAGCGAAAGTATTGGCCCGCGTCCATGGTGACTCACGTCTTCTTACGAACAGGAACAGGAATCGCCCCGATTTCCCTTCGTTCCGTTAGGCCCGCGCGCTATGTTGTTGACCGCGCGCGACCACGGGCTCCACGGAAGTCTGGTTCGAACGGCCTTCCACGTTTTGTTCTGACCCCTCTAAGATGCAGATGACCCCACAGTCGCGACCCAACACACCGCGATAGACCACCGGCATTACCTCGTTCCGCCGAGTCAGGTCGACCAACGCGCCGCAGGTCCGGCAGATTGGGATTGTTTCAATGCTGCGCAACCGGGCTGATAGAAGATGGACCACGAGGTGGGATTCCGAAACGGGCGGTTCGACAACCCACATTACTTGCAAAGCTCGGGCGGGCTTGGCTCCTGGTGTTACGAAGCATTCCTCTTTCGGACCGTCCTCTCGGACGATACCCTCGGCCCAGGGCTTAATTACGAGCAGCCCAGTCGCCCCGTATGGAAGGACCGCTCGCGCTGCGGCCGTTGAATTCCGTCGACTTTATTGCGTCGGCCGATGATTCGCTTCCGATTTCGCTCGCGAGCGACGCGTTGGGAAGCTCCGTGACGGCGAATCCTTACAACTCCACTTTGGAAGGAACGTAAGCCATGCCGACGGCGACGCCGGCCTTCCAAGCGGGGTTCCCCGCAGTTGTAGCGTTAGCCACCTCGGGATTGACGGCTATAACTATAGGTCCTAAGAAGGGTTCCGGAGCAAACTTCGACCCCGGAACGAATCCGACATCCGGTGACACAGCGGGGACGGATTGTGCGGCGGCGATTCAAGCCGCTCTCAACGCCGCCGTAACACCACCATACAGCCCGGCAAGCCCGGCGGTGGTACAATTCCTGCCAGGCACCTTCAAGTTATGGAACTCCGGACAGCACCTGTCCCTATTCTCATTAGATCTGGCAATCAAGTAGTCGAAGGGGCGGGAGAGGGTTCGACCCAGATACGTCCACAAACGGGACTCCAGGCATCGATTTTACCAACGGGTTCTCCTTTCGTCTATACGAACACCAGCCGAGCGCCGCAGTACGTCCGCGTTATACACGGAACCGAAACATCCGGTTCGGCTACGGTGGGCGGGGGCCTAGTTAGCCCAGCAGGTATCCTCCAGGAGTACAACGGCGCGACCACGACCCCGCAAACGGGAAAATACCTTCTCGGCCCGTCCGATTCTCTTACAGTCGTCTATCCGGGAGGCGGCGCGCCGACGATGGATTCCAGCCTCCCGATGTTCGCCTACAATACAGTCCCTCTCCGCGTCAGTCGTTGGCGCGGTCTTGAAATAAACTATGGCCCGGGCGTATTCTGGGGCACGGGATTGGATCTGGCCTACAACCCGAATGGCGTGTCGGGTATCCCGCCTACGCCGAAGCGGGAAACCTGGTGATACTCCAGGAGTTTCGCGTCCTTCCATTCCTAGGGACGAATGGCTCCCTGATTACTGACATCCACGGAGATGGGATTGAGAATCTCACTTTGATAGGATGCCAAGCCGGGAGTGTTAGAGCCTGCGTCCCCGCCGGGAACGTCAACTTCCTCGGCGGCGGGCCATATAATCTGATGGCCCTCCTGGGCCAAGCTATCAACCTTTGGGGAACAACTGTTGGCGGTCCGGGCGTGGCGAGCACGATCACCCTTACTAACAACAATGTGCAGGGCGCAACGATGATCTGGGGAGGCGTAGCCTTCCCGTGCGTATTGAACCTCGATAACGCGTATTTCAACGGCAACAGCGGAAGCGTTCACATCCAGAACAACAACTCGAAGGGCCCTACCGTCATCAACTACAAGGGCGGCTTCGACCTGATGATCGGGTCCCCTGCTGCGTTCATCAAAGGCAACGAAGCGGCCACCGTAATCAACCTCTTCGGCGGTACAACGTTCAAGTCGGCGGGCAACGTACCCCTAGTAAGCGTAGCTCCGCTCGGATGTTTCATCGGCGGGCGAATTAGCCTTCTTGGTGCTATCACGGCCGCGCAGTTCCTCGCAAATACCCACTATGCATCGAATGCGACCAACGTTGTCGCCGGGTTCTCGAACCCAGTTATTGTAGCGGAGAAGAATGCTTCTAGACAGACTACTATTCAAAGCCTACTGTTCAAACCGCCCCCTGTGGCGGGTTCGTATAGAGCTCACTTTTACGTCAATGTGACCACCTCCGGCAGCAGCACAATCCCGAAGATCGCTTTCACGGACGAAGCCGGCACCGCCGTATCGGCTATCGCCGTGCCGATGATCGCCCTAGGCGGGACCGTTGTTCTCGCCTCGCTCACAGCGACGGGACACTATTCCGGTGTCGTGGACTTCGATGTGAATGACGCGGGGGAGACGGTCGTGCTGACCATAACCCCCAATGGTTCCATGTTCGGTTACGATATGTGGATAGAACGGATTCGATGAGTGGATGGGGGAAACCCCTTCTGAAGTAGAGCCAGCCTACGATTTGCGCATCCGCCCGAATTCAACTCTCATACGATGTCCTTGAATCGCCAACCGGACGGTTGACGGTCGTCGATCCCGCATAAGAGGTCCAGCAAGGGTGATAGCATCATCACAAAAGGCGGCTTTGGCGACAATGGACTTGAATCGGACACTCGTGTGGATTGAGCTGATCGGTCAAGTCCACGGGAGATGCGAACATGGACTGGGGTCTCGGCCTTTCGTAGAGGGTCAAGGTAATCGGGGGAGCAGGCTGATCATGCGGCACTCGATGAGTTAACCCACTCCCCGAATGCGCCGCTTGCCGATAGAACGAGGTTCGGCATTGCTAGGGGCTGGATTTCGGCGAGGAGACTGTGTGATGGAGGCTCTGAGAGAAGGTCTAAACCGAGCCGGATTAGAGACGCCTAGGTGCTGTAAAGGAACTGCGCGCCGCATTTAGGTCATTCCGGTACGCTCGGAATTGAGGGACTCTCTCTCGGAGAAACCCCTTCACGCCGCAGTCGCGTCGAAGGGGGAGACCGGGTTTGGCCCAAAGCCGGACCAAGGGGGCCACAATTCCGAGTCCCATAGTGCCATTAGGCACCCTGGAATCAGGTACCACTGAGATGCCGACGTACAGCTTGGAGTCGGGCGCGCCGATGGTCGGTAGGGTTGCCCTCGTAACTGGTGCGACTTCCGGAATAGGGCGTCAGGTGGCCATCGGGCTCGCGACTATGGGTGCCACTACGGTTCTCATCGGCCGCGGAGAGGAACGCACGTCCCGAATCGCGGCCGAGATTGCTCGGCAGACGGGGAATCCCAGGGTCGAGTCTCTCCCCGTGGCCGACCTGGCGCTTCGAAGTGAAATGCGACACGTGGCCGACGAGGTGTTGCGGAGATATCCCCAAGTTCACGTCCTGGTCAACAACGCCGCGGCCTTTTTTGCCAAACGAGAGGTGACCGCGGATGGACTCGAGCGGACCTTCGCGCTCAATGTCCTGGCTCCGTTCGTCCTGACCTCACTTCTCGCAGGCCGCCTTCAAGCCAGCGCGCCAGCCCGGGTGGTTCAGGTAGCGTCCAGGGCGCACAAAGGTTACGAGGCGACTCTAGACGACCTACAAAGCTCGGCAAGGTACCGGGGGTTCCAGGTCTATGGTCGGTCGAAGCTCGAGCTGATTCTCCTTACCCGGGAGTTCGCGCGCCGTCTTCAAGGATCCGGGGTCACGGTGAACGCGGTCCACCCGGGTTGGGTTCACTCCGGATTCGCGAAGAATAGCGGCGGAGTCTTCGCGCTCGGGCTCCGCTGCGTGGGGTTGTTCTTGGGCCGTAGCGAGTGGAAAGGTGCGCAAACTCCGCTCTTCGTGGCGACCGACCCGTCCATCGCCCACATTTCGGGAGAATACTTCTCGAACCGGCGTATTTCACGTAGCTCGGGCCCATCGCATGACATGGTCACTGCCCGCCGCCTGTTCTCCGTTTGCGCCGAGCTCGCAGGCATCCTGGAGTTGCCTGATTCAGTTTCGAAACCGGTGACCTGATTTCGCCTCAGGAGACGGGCGAACCATGGCGCGTGCTGAGGAAGAAGAATCGCCTCCACGATTCGTGGGTCCAAGAGTTCCCTCCCTCCGAAATCCATCGCATCAGTAGGTTGACACCGGCCGCCCGCGATCCCGCCGTTCGTAAGCGGGCGGTTGTCGCCCCCCTTTCGATGCGGGGTTTCCTCCCACCCAAGGCCGTCAGAATTGTCCGCCGGTCCGCGACTGGAGCCGTCTGGTCATCCGTGAGCTCAATCAGACGGCCGTCGACACTCTGCCACGGCTGGGCGGACGGTCGGCTCGCAAGGCTCACAGTGCCGACCCGTCAGAAGTTCAACGACCTCGAACTCTCGCGTCCGAGAAGTCACGTCTGCAGAGGCGAGACATGGTTCCCGACCGTCCAAAGACGGCCGCCGGTCGCGAGCCGATCATCAAGTCAATATCGAAGGAACGTTCCCCCGACGAGGAGGTCTCCTTCCGGGCGGCGAAAACTTGAAAGGTCGGCAAGGATACGAAATTCCGTCAGAAAGTGAAGCGGCTCAGGAAGCTCAACAACCTTGCGCACAATCCCTCGATTGTGGTGGCCGCGGACGAGTAGGGACCGAACTCGCTGGAACCACATGGGGGTCGCGCGCGAACTCAGTCGGGAAGTCCTGCCCGAGTCCGGGCAACCTACCAATGGGTGCACGGGATCCGCCCTCTGATGCGAATGTACCGACTAGTATCTTTAGTGGTTCCGACGGTACCCCAATCGGCGGAAGGGCGGGTCGAACTAGATGACGTGCCAGTGCTCTGTGCGGAACTAACAATCCTTCAAGGAGCCGATCCATCACATCAGGGACGATCTCTCGGCGCAAACGACCCTTGCGACACACCGAGGGGCCGGTCGGCAGAGAATCACCTTCGTGATGATTCAAGCTAACGAGGCCCCTTGGTTTCAATCGGGACCCACTTCCGAACCCTTTGGAAACAAGGGCTCGGCGGAAGAGAGTATCGTGGCGAACCCTCAACGGGGCGAGCGTTGCAGGGTGGGATGCGAGAGCTCGACGAACTCCACTCAGCCTTCAGGCAAAAGGTCGAACGATGGTCGCGGGTGAGGCACTCGTCCGTGCCACCGACTACGCCCCCAGGGCGCAAGTCCGGGACCGCCCTACCCCCAGCGACCAAGGTCTCCGAGTGGTTCGGTTATATACTATAACTTTTGGAGCCCAATGCTCCAGCTTATGCACCCAAGTCGGTCTTCGCACGTCGGATAACCCGTGCCGAATGAACCCCCTGATCGAATAGCAGTAGCATCTCCCCTTGATTGTCGATTATCGCCCGGACCCGAAGTCAACAGGGCGACCGTCTCTCCTCGCCGCCGACAAGCCGGAGTCGGATTCGCGGTGGCGGTGGTCGTCGTGCTCGTGGTGGCTGCATACCTGTCCTTGCTCGGCGCCCCATCGTCCGGGAGCATCACTGGAGTTCCCAATTCGCCTACCGGCTCGGGACAGCTCGAGCCGGCGTTTGCGCCGGGGTGCAATCAGTGGTCACCGCCGGCCTCGCTCCTCATTCCGGACTCTAATCCCTCGACGAGAGCGACGAATGGCGACCACGTGAACGTCACCTTCGAATTCGAGGTGAAGTCCGCGACCGTGCCGGTAATTGGCCTCACGGTGTACACTCCCACCGTATTTGTGACGTTGCCGTTGGAGGGCGGCGGAAGTTTCCCAATCACGTTCAACAACCACACTTTTGCCCTCACAAGCGGCAACTGGACTCGCCTCAGCTTCAACAAACTCGTGACCAGTACCTTCACGTTCAATCCGTCCAAGAACGCGACTCTCACCACCCAAAAGCTCGCCATCATGGCGGGATCCCCGTACGGCACTCTCAAACTTGAGTGGCGCTGGAGTTGGAACCTTACGTTCTCCGCCAACGGGAGCTTTCTTCAAGGACCGTGGACCATCCCCACGAACACGACGGCGCACAACCTCTGGCTGCCGAGCATCTTTGAGCCTGCGCCGTACGTCGCTCTTGAATCGGAGAGTCCCGCTCATGAGTTTATTGGCTCGACCTACACGATGTATCTGGGCGGGGACGTGGCGGGCCGAGCCTTCTACATCGAGTTCGAAAACAAGACGGGCGTCGTCTGGGCTCAGGAGTGGGTGTACGATAACTCGACCACGAATGCGACCTTTGAAGCGAACATCACGCTCCTCGGATCCCAGAACTACTTGAACCCTGGGCTCTACCTCGTTCACATCCATGACTCGTGCATAGCGATGCTCTATTCGAAGCAGGTGACGCTCACCTACCCGCCGACCGCTATGGTCCAGGTCGTCACGACACCTTCCACATGCGGTGGCGTCGTGCTCAACGGAACGGTTTACCACAACGGGCAATCCGCGACGGTCGTTCCTTCGTCGACTCCGTACACATTCAGCTTCAACGGCTGCAAGGGGTACGCCATTTGGAACTGGACCCGGGTGGGGGCAATCCACATCATCAGCTGGATTGCGGGCAAGGGGCAGATGGTAATCAGCGCGAATGGTACATTCACCGCGAACTACCGCCCGACGGCACCTGTGATCACGGTGACGCCGGGCCGGGGACCGGTGGGCGCTACAGTGACGGTGGCCGGGGCGGGCTTCTCGGTATCGAGCACGGTAGGCTTGGTCTTCGATGGAGTGACGGTTACGAGCTGCACGGCTGGTTCCCTGGCGGCGGGTGGGACGTGGGGGTCGTTCAGCTGTACGTTCGCGGTGCCGAGCGGAACCTCGGGGGCGTCGGTGATTGCAACAAACATCGGCAACCAGACTGCGACCGGGACTTTCAAGGTGACAACCCCCACGACCACCGAGAGACCGACGCAGGGCCCGGTAGGCGCTACAGTGACGGTGGCCGGGACGGGCTTCTCGGTATCGAGCGTGGTAGGCTTGGTCTTCGATGGAGTGACGATTTCAAGTTGCACGAACGGCTCCTTGACGACGAGTGGAACGGGGACGTTCACTTGTGCCTTCAAAGTTCCGTCCGGAACCTCGGGGACGTGGGTAATCGCGACGGACGTGGGTGGTCAGAGAGCGACTGGGCAGTTCTGGGTGAAGACGCCGAAGATCACCGTAAGCCCGACGCAGGGCCCGGTGGGCGCCACGGCAACGGTGTTTGGGACGGGCTTCTCAGTGTCGAGCACGGTGGGGCTCATCTTCGATGGATGGCGATCATTAGCTGTTCGAGCGGTTCCTTGACGACGGGCGGACAGGGTCGTTCAACTGCACGTTCTCGGTGCCAAGCGGGACCTCAGGGACCTCCGTGGTCACGACGACGTTGGTGGTCAGACCGCGGTCGGGACGTTCAAGGTGACGACTCCCTGAACCGACGGCATGAGGCTCATCCTAGTCAGCGGGAACGGTCACGTTCAGCGTGAACCGTGAACCCGTTTGAAGGTGCCGATCTCGTGCGTTTCGACGCTCGCGGTCGCGGCCGGACGGCATCCGACCCGTCGAGCACTTGCCTCCGACGGAGATAATGCCTTCACACGGTGACCGCTCAATTGACCGGGTTATGGACAATGTTAATGTACTGTATATGCATATTCATATGTATGTCATCTCGGAACGTCGCTGTTTAGCGAGTCGTGTATGATGCCCTGACCCGCGAGAAACGAGCCGGTGAGAGCTTCACGGCGCTCTTCCCGTCGGCTTCTGGACCAACGGGAGGGCCTTTCGGAGCTTGTCGGCCAGTGGGGAAGAAAGGGGGGCGGTGGGGAGCCGGGCGACTCTCCGTCAACTCCGGGCCCGAGGGCACGAGGCAGATGAAGGGCCTCGATACTCGGTCCTCTTGGCCCTCCTCGAGGGGGACCGGAGGACGCTGAATCTCCTGGCCCGGCTTCGCCGGGTCGGCTCGCGACTACGAGGTCGACCTCCTCGAGCTCTCCTACCTTGCCGCGCGCGGTCCCCCGAAAGTCCGTGTGGCCCGACGGGAGGCCCTCGACGGCTCGTCGAAAGATCACGGTGCTCCCCATCGATGGCCGGGCGGTGGACAGGCCGGGCGCAGGCTCGGCAAGGGGAGCGAGAGGCACCCCCTCGCGTACTTGCTATGCTGGGGCGCGCTGGAAGCGAACGGTTCGACGAGCTCTTCACGCACGAGACAGCAATCGACCCGGGCAAGTGGAGGTTCAAGATCACACACCTCACCCGTCATAATACTAAGTAATGGCCATACCGTATACAACGCACCGTACGGTCATTTTACGGGTTACACAATGATGAGACCCCTGACAGAGAGCGTCGGAAAGGCCCTCCGGAGCGATTTTTGGGTTCGGACCCGCCCGGGAGGCCAATCAACCTCCAGAACCCTTGCTCTCGTGAAATAGAACGTTTAGGACTTATTGTTACGATTATACCGTTACTCAGGGTGGCTTCATAGATGAGAATTGGAGCTCCTGCTCATTGGGCCCAAGGGATTCTCTA
>CAVTJV010000002.1:0-3056 GCA_963735185.1 uncultured Thermoplasmata archaeon | reverse complement strand
GCTGGCTGTTACATCCGATCGGGTTGCGTTCTCTGACGTGGGAATCACGTGCTCGCCACAGGCCGCTACACCGAAATCTGATATCGGGATAGGAGTATGTCCTCGCGTGGCGACTCCTCCCCCGACAGTCCCGGTGGCGAAGTACCGAGGACCTGGGGTCGTCCTTCTACCTCTCTCCCTTCCCTGTTTGATCGCGGGGGCACCAGGCATCGAAAGCACGGTGCCGCCCCGGGCGAGAAGGAAGCGCACGGCGCAGTACGTCCTGCTTGGGGTTCTGGCGGTCGTTGTAACGTTGATCGTGGTGACACTCGTCCCGATCCCGCATTCCTTGTCGGTGACGCTTGTCACGGTCCCCGTGGGAAACCCCGTGGGGGATGGGGAGACCATCGACGTCGTGAACGTCTCGATTCCGACCGGTTCCCAGGTCACTGGAAGCTGGAGTTCCGCGGACGGTGTGAACGTGACCTTCTCGATCGACCCTAGGACCCAGGGTCCTCTCGCGTACGAATCTACGGGCACGTCGGGGTCGTTCTCGTTTGTGGCCCATTATTCGAGCTTCATCTTCGGAGCCAGTACGACGGGCAACACGAGTGCCACGGTCTCCGTCAGCGGGACCTACTCTCTGCCGCTCCTTCAGGTGTGACGTCTTCCTCAGCGGGGAAGGGCCTCCGGTTTTCCGGGGCCGAACGGGTTGTCTGGGTCTCTATCCCACGGAGGATAGGAAGAGACGGGGAGCGCAGTCGAGCGGCGGAGCGACGGTAGAGACGGCCGAGATCGCCGTGTCCGGGCGCACCAAGGGCAAGACCACTTTATGATAGCCCCGAGCGGAATCGCTTGTTATTACCTCACAAAGGGATACGTTCTCTGAGGAAGGTACGGGCCGCCGAGGGCGCGCGGGGGGCGAACAGCCCGGACGAACATGTGTCCGCGTGCACGCCGGTGGCCATCGGCCAAAGGTAGGGCGATGAACGCTTATGGTCCAACTCTATGTCGATTTCGTCCTGGGCCAGCATGCGCAGCATTCTAGCGGTGTGGGTCGCGTTGGCCCTTGCCGTTTTGGCGATCACAGCCTTGTTCGTTTGGCCGGGCTTCCTGTCTGCACCGGCCCAGTGCAATCCGTTCATCGCCGGGGACGAAACGGTGAACGATCGCACCTATTGCGTAACTCCGGCCAATGTTGCTCCTGAGCAGTGCGCGAATGGGACGATCCTTCCAGGTCAGCCGACGACCTGGACTTCGTTCTGGGGGCACGCGTTTGGCCTGAATTGGCCGGGGGGCTGGGGATGCGGTTTGGCGACGGGGGTGGGCATCACGGTGGTCTACCCCAATGGGACGACCTACCAGGGCGGAATCGTGCTAGGCGGACCGTCGACCCCGCATTACGGGTTGTGGTTCGCGCCCGATAACGAAACGGGCGTCGATTGGCGGGGAGAACACCCGGTTGCGATGGTAGAAACGGGACCCTGATTCGGGTCAGCTCAATGTCGCCGGAGGATTGGTAGCCCCGAGCGGATTCGCTTGCTGTTACATCACAAGGGGTTACGTTCTCTGACGGGGGAATTGCGATACGGCCTAGACCTCGCACGACCCCGCCCTACCCAACTCTGATATCGCCAAGGAGCCATAACCGGACGTGATTGCCCTCGTCGGTCAACGGCCCCTGGGTATTGGTGACCACACCCCCGACCAGCCAACGGTCCCCGCGGATGACGGGTGGATTCATCCTGTCCAGGATACCCCTCCGCCGGCCTCGCCCGAACCCAGCCACCGATTGCGAAACCTGGTTGTCGTCGTCGGGGCGGTTGTGGTCGTCGCCGCTCTCGTCTGTCTCTGCACGATTCCAGTTACTGCGTCTTTCTCATTCACCATGAACTCGTCCACAACCTGGAGCCCACCCGCTGGCAGCGATGTGCACGGGATGTTTACGACGACCGACGGGGGTACGGTACTCTTCAAGATCTGGGCCACGAACGGCGACATGGTCTATTCGGCCGAATCAAACAACGGTTCCTTCAGCTTCACTGCCTCCAATCCCCCGTACACTTTGGATGCCTTCAGTTTCGTAACGCCCCACACCGTCGCGATATCCGGCCACTACACGTCCCCGATTCTCGTCCTCTGAAGAAGCTGCGAAGAAGAACGATCCCGGGTTCCCCGGGGTCGGACCAAGCTGTCTCAGTCTCTACCCCACGGAGGATGGGAAGAGACAGGGAGGGCGGTCGAGCGGCGTAGCGACGGTCGAGACAGTCGAGATCGCCATGTCCGGACGGACAAAGGGCAAAAATGCTCTCGGATAGCCCCGAGCGGATTCGGGGATGGCTCTATTCGAAAGGGATACGTCCGCGAACCCGTCTGAGGAAGGCTGCCTCGTCTCTCCCCGACGATAATCCCTGGTCGAGTGGATGGAGAATGGCTGCCTGCAGGCGTTTCGCGGATTGCCCGAGTTGGCGCCCCTTTTCTCCCGGCATGCAGGGAGGGCGATTGGCTAAAGTCAGGTGGATGCTTTCAACCACCGGCGAGCGAGTTGGCAGAGCCTTCCCGAGAAGGTCGGAACGGATCGTCTCCGGGTCCGATTCGGACGAGGCGGCGGAGGACGTATTTCGTGGCCGCGATTGTCGCGGTAGTCGCGATCGTGCTCGCGGCGCTGTTACTAGTTCCCGTTACCCAGAGCTTCTCCATGACACTGGTGTCGCCGAATTCTCCCGCCGGCGTGACCGAGAAACGCAGTTTTCCATCGGGAAGCGATGTGAAGGGGAGCTGGTCGACCGGCTGTACCAGCAGCATGGGATTCGTCATCTGGGATGGCGGCGACAGCCCCGCGGTGTACTCGTCACCCACCGGAAGCACATCCGGCCAATTCTCGTTCACTTCTGATGGCCAAGGGTACACGTTTCATTTCAGTTGTCTCGGGCCCAACCCTGAACTCAACATTTCCGGAACTTTCACCGGACCGATCTTGTAACTCAACCTCCGTTTGGCCCGTTGCGGTCCTTGCCCCCCGGATCTCCCGGATTAGGTCTTGAACCGGCGCGTGCCCGACCGAGAATAAGCTCAGA
>CAVTJV010000001.1:0-3390 GCA_963735185.1 uncultured Thermoplasmata archaeon | reverse complement strand
TTTGGACACCAGGGCCAACTACGGGCCTGTATTGACTTTTCGGCTATCGAACGGTGTGACGCGTCGGCCCGGCCTATTGACCTAGCTGCTCCCTGCCGTGTGGAAGCGCCCGAATCGGAACGGGCGTCCGAGTTCGACGGTCTCAAGGGTCGGGGGGCGGGGATGAGAGCCGTTTCCCGGTCGCACTTGCCCCACGCGTTTTGAGCCACGATGGGACGATTAAGTCGGCCCATCGTGTTCATGGTGTTTCCTGAAACTCGCCACGGGCCTCACGAATCCATCGACGCGTGTCTCACGAAACTCTGAGGGACCGCCCTGCCTTTCGCCCGTCGTGCGCGAGCGCATCGACCAGGCCAGGGATCGTGGCGACCACCGCACGCGCCGCCTTCATGCGGAAAACGGACTGGCCGAGGCGGTGCTCGACGAGCCGCCAAGAAATTCCGAACGCACCCGACCGATCGTCGCTCCTCGAACTCCGAATGGTCGGGATGTAACGGCAGGTGCCCCCTCGCGCCCCGGCGGCAGCGGTCGCCTACGGTTCTGCCTCTATCTTCTTGATCCTGCGATCCGCACCATCCAAGGCGCGACTGTCCACTTCTGCCTTGGTCTCGTCCGAGGCACGCCCGGTCTCGTCGGCAGTGTTCGCGGCGTCTTCCCACCGAACGGCGGCCTCCGCCCTCTCCTGGTTCGCCACCTCGAGACGCTTGGCTTTGTCGGGCACAGCCCAGCATTCATCCTGTGAAGCAGGATAAGCTCGATTGCCGGCTGCTTCCCCGTCGACGCCCTCGGGTGTCACGACGGAGGAAGGGATTCCCCGCGGAAACTGTCCTTCCGTGGACCCGAAACGCGCGTAGAACCGCGTCGCGTCGGGTTCGTTCGACGATCGAGCACGGCTCGCTCTCGGGGAATCGGAGCTACCGATGCGAGTAGTGTCAGGGACGAAGTCGTGCCTGCCGAGTCACACGATGCGGAGAAGACGGTACGGCTTCTCCGTTGTCGTCTCCGCCTCGGCAAGAACGAACGTGGGCGTGGCCGGTTGCTCTCCCCAGACGAAGACACGGCCCGCGTTGGACCTCAGACGCACCCGTGTTGCAGCCATCGTTCGGAGCGAGGCGGTCAGCGGATCATCATCGGGGCCGATGAACACCGTGTGACCGGGGGCACCAGAGAGAAGGGACATTGCCAGTCCGGGTAAGATGGCCGGGCTGTACTCCATCCCTCGCTCGGCGCCGAACGCCCGCAGTGCGGAGGTCCAGACAATGGACAGGTTGGGTGCACCTTTCGGACCTTTTTCTCTCAGGAACCGAACGGCCTCAGGGATCTGGGGCGCGGCCCCGGGGGTCTCGACGAAAGGAGACGGGAGGAGGAGCGATGCGATTTCCTCGGGTTGATCGGACATCGGAGCGCTCAGCTGAAATCGGACCTGTTGCTGAATCTGCTCCGCGGAGAGGACCGCCCTGTAGGTCTTCAAAATCGCCTCCGGGCCGATGGTGGGTGGAAGGATCTGCAACACACGGCCCCCGGAACGCGCAACGTGGCCCGCCATCGGGCGCAAGAGTAGGACCAGCGCCTCGATGGGCACGGATAGGTCCCGCTCGATGAGGGTGAGCCTTCCCGTGGCAAGGCGACCGAATGCCGCAGCATAGTCCGAGCAGCCGGGCCAGATGTATCCAGGGAGGGAGTTGGGTTCGCTTTCGGGCTTCACCACTCGCCCCGCCAATGTCGGGCCAATCGGGGAGATGCACTGGAAACGCGCGCCTTCCAGAGTGAACGGATAGAGGGGAGTGTCGATCCGAGTACCCCGCAGTTTCTTCAGGTAGAGCCAGCGCTCCGGGCGACCATTCCGAATGTCCGAGCCCGTCTCGAGCACGCCGTTGACAAGGTAATCGAGCTGGGTGGATTCCGAGCGCTCCACTACCAGCACCAGAAACATCGGCGCCTGGACCATCTGGTCGAGCAGGATGCGCTCGATCTCACCACGGTCGGGGAAGCCGATTTCGTGGGCCGAAATCCCGATGTAACGTTCCGCCAACGCATCCCAGGAATCGATTACGACCATGCTCGGTCGGCTGGGGTCCGTCCGGCTCCACGCGTCCTGGAGTGGGGAGGGAAGCCAGAGCCCACGGAGTTGGGGCTCCTTCTCCGCGTTTTCGATAACCTCTTTCAGGTGGGCAACCACTCGAGACGCATCCTTGAGCGTACCCGCGCGGTCCGTTACGTCGATCAACTGGACCTTCGTGTCCCATTGCGCCCATGGGAACTCCCGCTGCAACTCCGCTCCCGTCACTCGGCTGGAAACCAAGAAGCGCTGGCCCGGGAAGCTGTGGAGCAGCGAAATCGAGAGGGTAGTCTTTCCCGAACCCGGCGGGCCCCGAAGGAGCAGAGTCTGAGGTAGGGGTTGCGCCAGAAACTCTTGCAGCTCGGTAGGAAGGTCTAGTATCGCGCTCATCGGCGTCTCCGCTCTCTGGAGGGATTCCCGACCGATTCGATAGACCTTTCCTAACAGACTCGACGCCCCGATGCGGTGCGTTTGAATCTCGTGAGAGGCTGTCCTCGTGGTGGGCTCCGTCCGGCTTCGCGTTTCCGCCCGAACATCGATGGGCACCTCAAGGAGGTGGGAGAGCTGGTCGGTCCCCTGAACAGGTCCCGAAGAAGGAAACCTGTTTCGGAAGAACGCTTCCGCGATCCGGTACCGCGCCTAGAACCGCGCCGCCTCGCGCCCGTCGTGCGGGAGCGTTATGGACGTCTACGGGCCCAAGGAATCCGCCCGATACTATGCTACGAGCCCGCGCGTCGCATTCGATGCGGGACCGTATCTGGGTGCTTCCTCGGAGCGAAGCTGCGGTTCCTCCCTCGTCCTCGAGGAAGGAGAGCACGAGCACCGCGGCCCCGGCCCGTCGCCCCGGCCCCGATGGAGCTGGTCACCTCTCTCCGGCGCTTGATGCAGGGCCTCGTGACGGGGTTCCGGCCAACCAGCCGGTGGCGCGCAAAGTATTCATGATGGGCGACCGGGAGGGGTCTCGGGTGCCCGGGCTGCAGCGGCGTGCGATACAGGCCATTATTACGGCCCTTGATAGAGCGGGGAGGACCGGCAGGTGACGTCGTGATCTCGTTCATCACCCCGATGCGCCGCCCCGACCCGGCCGAGATCCAGCGGATCCGTGCGATGCTGCCCGCGGGGTGCGAGTTCATCGTCGTCTCCGCCCCGGGCGGCGCGGCCCACGCCCGCAACATCGGGGCGGCGGCGGCCTCGGGAGACGTGTTCGTGTTCGTGGACGACGATGTGCAGCTCGTAACCCACTGGGATTGGGAGACGTGGTTGACGTGGGACTGGCAGTTCGCCATCGCCGAGCTCTACTGGCCGGCACCGGCGGTGAACCGGTTCATGAT